>CAWULH010000120.1:0-2476 GCA_963923215.1 uncultured bacterium | reverse complement strand
ATTGATTATGTGGCATTTCATGTTGTAACCATGGGAGATTCAGTCAGTAAGGCGACTGCTAAATTGTTTAATGAAAATAGATATCGCGAGTACCTTGAACTTCACGGACTTTCGGTTCAATTAACCGAGGCATTGGCTGAATTTTGGCACGCTCGAATAAGAAGCGAGATGGGTTTTGCACAAGATGACAGTAAAGAACTTTCCGAAATTTTAGATCAAGGATATCGAGGGTCCAGATATTCATTTGGTTATCCGGCATGCCCCGACTTATCCCAACAGATTCAACTTTGCGAGCTTTTAGAGCCAGAGCGTATTGGCGTTAATCTTTCAGAAGAATTCCAACTCCACCCTGAACAGAGTACATCCGCAATAATTGTCCACCATCCTGAAGCAAAGTATTTCAATGCCAATTAATAAGAACTCTTCGCCAATATTTGAAGTGGGGGATAAGGTCCTTCTGACTGATCAGAAAGGCAAAGAACACTCAATAACTCTCCAACAAAACCAGGAATGGCACACTCATAAGGGCGTACTTCTCCACAATGATTTAATAGGACAGAATCAGGGAATCGTCGTTGAAACCAATCAAGGTTTAAAGTTTACGGCCTTTAAACAGTTACTTTCAGATTTTGTTTTAAATATGCCTCGTGGTGCCACGATAATATATCCAAAAGATTCTGCAGCAATTTTAGGGTTAGCCGATATTGGTCCGGGTGATTTCGTTTTAGAAGCGGGCGCTGGTTCTGGCGCTCTTTCAATCTCGCTTTTAAGAGCTATTGGTGAATCAGGCGCCCTGACCTCTTATGAGAAACGAGAGGACTTTACAGCAATTGCCAAAAAAAATGTTGAGCGCTACTTTGGTGAAATACCAAGTAATTGGAATTTGAAGATTGGTTCAGTGCAAGAATTTGAAAGAGAGCGGAAATATTCTCGAGTCATACTCGATATGTTGGCACCGTGGGAGTGTGTATCAATGGCGAGTGATGTTCTTTTAGCAGGCGGAGTATTCCTCTCTTATGTAGCAACTACGACTCAACTCTCACAAATAGCAGAAGCGATAAAAGAATGCGGCAACTTCACGGAACCATTAAGTTCTGAAACGATTGTTCGCGGATGGCACCATGAAGGTTTGGCAGTAAGGCCACAGCATCGGATGATTGGCCACACAGCTTTTCTCATCATGGCACGAAGAATGGCGCCGGGTGTAAAGGCACCTGCAAGGAGAAGACGACCTTCCAAGGGGCTATACGGCTTAAATGCCGATGAAAGTTAAAACGACTACGCTATTTACATGGCAGATAAAAAGGCAGAGCGTCTTATAAATTTGACGCTTGCCCTTCTATCAACCAAGAGATATTTAAAGAAAAGTGAGATCTTTGCAAACGTTGAAGGTTATTCCGGCACAGCGGAAGCAATGGATCGAATGTTTGAACGTGATAAAAATGAACTTAGATCTCTAGGAATAGATATTTCAGTTGGCGATTTAGATCCGCTTTTTGATGATGAGCCAGGTTATCGAATCTTTAAAGATTCTTATGCATTTCAATTAAGGGATTTGGAACCAGCAGATGTCGCTCTTTTATCTATTGCAGCTAAGACTTGGAATGATTCTACTTTAGGGCAAGATGCCCAAGCGGGTCTTCTCAAATTAGAATCCCTTGGGGTAATAAGCGAATCTAGTGAGAATTTTGCTTTTAGTTATAGATACGAGGACCCAACGTCCAACTTAGTATTGATCGAAAATGCAATTTTTGACCAAACAGTTATTGAATTTCTCTACAGGGATGGAAGTACTAAACGTCATATTGAGCCATACAAAATATATTTATGGAGGGGATTCTGGTACTTATTTGGAAAAGATATAGATAAGAATGAACCTCGTAGCTTTAGAATTTCACGTATTAGTGGAGAGGTGGTGCAAACCAAGAAGAAGTTTAAATTTCCTGACACCATTGATTTGAGAGAATTTCTGCCGAAACCATTTCAATATAAGGTTCGTCTTGAAATTCCAGAGGGTAAAGGTGCCATTTTAAGAAATCTCGGGCGAATTGAATCATCCTCAGAAAGTGGGGATATTTGCGAGATAATTTTTTCTGACCCAGAAGTAGCGCTTCAAGAAATTTTGCGAAACGGTAAGGATGTATGTGTGCTTGAACCTGACTCGCTCCGTAATGCGTTACGAATTCACTTAGAAAATTTGAGCAATGTCTGAAGCGCTTGAGCGGACTAAGCGCTCTTTAGATCTAATTCCTTATATTTTAGAACACCAAGGGATAACACTTGAGGAACTTGCTCACAAATTTAATATTTCGACTGAAACTCTTTACGAAGATTTAAATCTTCTCTTCTGTTGTGGTCTTCCTGGATATACACCTCTTGAATTAATAGATCTCTCCTTTGATGATGGTTACGTCTCAGTTTTAGAGCCACAAGAACTAGACGTTCCAAGAAAATTATCAAAACAAGAGTTACTAAG
>CAWULH010000119.1:0-2489 GCA_963923215.1 uncultured bacterium | reverse complement strand
AGGAACGTTTGAAGATTATTGATAATTTAAATGTCTCTGGTTCAGATGGAAATCACGGTGGCACAGTTAACTGGCCAAGTATCGTGATTGCGGGAGTAACTAAGACTCAGAACAACAAATACGTCGGTCAGAAATTAATTGATATGGCAGAGCATGAAGGCAAATCACCAGTTGATTTCTATTTAGATCTAATTGTTGATGAGGATTTCCGAGTTAACTGCATTCTCTTTGCAGGATATGAACCAAATGTCCGTGCAATTATGAAACATCCAAAACATATGGTTGGTACAGATGGAATTCTGGTTGGCAATAAGCCACATCCACGTGCTTACGGAACTTTTGCAAGATACCTTGGCGTATATGCAAGAGAAGAGAAAGTTATAACTATGGCGGGTGCAATTGCCCGAATGACTTCACGTCCGGCAAAACGACTTGGTCTTAAAGATCGTGGAATGGTTAAAGTTGGTTACAAGGCTGATTTAGTTTTATTTGATGCCACAACTGTTTTAGATCGTGCAACTTATGATGATCCAAGAGTTGCGGCGCAAGGTTTTGAGAATGTCTGGATTGAAGGAATTCCTACACTTCTTGGTGGCAAGCGCACTCACCACACTCCAGGTCACGCAATTCGTTCGAGTGCTGCGGCTACCCGCTGAAGATCACGCGGCCGCCAGGTATCAAGTAGATAAAAATCTGTTCCGTTAACTCCAGCTGACTTTAATTTTCCTACCTTCTCAATTAATTCACTCTCACTTTCGCAATCTGGATATGTCGGGCGCAGGATTGCGTCGAGATTACATTTAATTAAGTTCTTGTAATGGGTGGCAACTTGAGCCACTTCATTTGGCGTTTTTCGGTAAACCAATGGCAGATATGAGTCTACGTATTTCTGTATCTCTTCATTATTAATTCCCACAAGCCAACTTAGATTAAGTGGGGTAGTGGAGTTCATATCAAGGAGAGTTGATTGATCCTCATAAGAGAAAGTAACTCCGGCAGCTTTAGTTAACTCATGAATTGATTTATATATCCCACTTACAACTTTCTCCCGGGATTTTAAGTAATCCAATATCTCTGGCCCCGCGATTGCGGCCAAGGATTCCTTACTTACTTCCTTACCCAACCATGGATCGCCATCTTCTAAAAATGGTTTTAATTCATCGGTCACTTTCTTCTTTAAAGTAAGGCCATCGCCATTAAATGCCGCAATACAGGAATCACAGAAGCAGAGGGAGAATAGAAATTCAGTTGTAGGGGATAACTCCATAAAGAAACGTTCGTGATGTTCTCCGTGACGGGCGCCATGGAAGTGAAGTGATTCAGCCACGATTCCATCGATTCCGCGCGAGATTAAATCAGAGACCATTCCTAAGAAATATCTCTGTACCCGCGGATTTGCTGGACAGAGTTCAGATAAGAAGTTATTTCCTAGTGCATTTCTTACGGTCGCACTTGGTTCTGCTTTTCCGACGGCGGAGTTGTGGGCAAATACCAACCAGGCATTTACTTTCATTCCCATACTTTTCGCAGTCTTCAATACTGAATCCAACATTGAGTTATCACTTAGGTGATCTGCAGACCCTGGAACGATTGCATCTTGGCCATATTTATTTAAATCTGGTTTGTAGTAATGAAATCCATCTTTTAAATACTCTAGCTGTGGCCCTTGGCGAAGTAAGAAATCACGACTGGCATGGTAATTAAGTGCCAGGTTTACTCCGGTCAGATGCGCATTCTTTAGTTCGGTAAATACCTCTTCTGGTTTCTGACGAAAGAACGTATAGGGAAAGCTAAAAGCGTTTGCAGACATTTATTACTTAACGCTGCCCGCAGTTAGGCCGCCCACCAGGTATTTCTCAATTGAGATAAAGAGGATCACAACCGGAACAATCGCAATTGTGGTCGCAGCAAATAGATACTCCCAAGCCACGTCGTACTGTCCTATAAAAGTCGTAATACCGATTGAGATCGGTTCCTTCGGCAGTTCACTCATCACAGTAAGTGCCACAGTAAATTCATTCCAGGCAGCCACAAAGGTGAAGATAACTGCGGTTACGATTCCAGGAAGTGCCACTGGCAAGGTAATTGTCCGTAGAGCTTTAAACCGTGAACAACCATCCACCAACGCCGCCTCTTCGATTTCAGCAGGGACGGATGAAAAGAATCCAGATAACAACCAGACGGCAAATGCCAGGTTAAATCCTGCGTTTACAAATATCAACGAGGTGTAATTGTTAAGTCCGTGAAAGAACTTCACTTCGCGGAAGATTCCAATAATTAATGCAGTCGGTGAGAACATCTGGGTTGCAAGGACTAGAAGTAAGAAGAAACCACGGCCGCGGAATTTGTTTCGGGCTACGTAATATGCAGCCGGGATTGCAATTACAAGAACGAGAATCGTTGCGAAGATTGAGACAATTAAAGATGATTTTAGAAATCCTGCAACTGGTGCCTTACTCCATAAAGATAAGTAATTTCCAAACTGCCAA
>CAWULH010000118.1:0-2532 GCA_963923215.1 uncultured bacterium | reverse complement strand
AATTTAATTCCTGCTTTCTCAACCCTTAAATCGCGGGCCTTTCCATAGGGCTCAAATTCTTCGGAAATATGTACTTCACTTGCACCATAACGCTCCATTAATTCTTTCAATACAGTGACTTGATCGCCGACCATCACATGAAGATTGCCATCTAGAGATTTATCTAATTCATGAAGTGAAGCGCCAAGATATGCAAGACGTTTTGAACCGCTCTCTTTAATTAAATTCTCATCCAGAATAAATACTGGAATTATTTCGTCGGAAGAATCAATTGCAGCATTTAGTGCAGGGTTATCTTCAATCCGAAGGTCTCTGCGAAACCAGAATATTGATCTAGCCACAACCAGACCCTATTTAATTAAAACTAATTATGTAAGGCGTGAACTGATTCATCCCAGCCATGTACATCTTGTGGTTTACGTGGACCAGGTCCAACATAACGTGCAGATGGTCTGATTAAGCGACCTGTCTTCTTCTGCTCCAAGATATGTGCTGACCATCCCGCAGTACGGGCTGCAGTAAACATTGAAGGGAAAATATGTGCTGGTACTTCTGCGAAGTCCAGAACAATTGCTGCCCAGAATTCAACATTAGTTTCAAGTACACGTTCTGGATGTCGAGCACGTAACTCTGCAAGTGCTGCCTTCTCAAGTGCTTCAGCAACTTCATAACGAGGTGCGCCAAGTTCTTTTGCAATACGACGGAGAGTGCGAGCGCGTGGATCTTCTGCACGATAAACACGGTGACCAAATCCCATAAGGCGTTCGCCGCGATCCATGATTCCTTTTACATATTTCTCCGCATCACCCATCTTCTCAATTTCTTGAATCATTCCAAGAACGCGTGATGGTGCACCACCATGCAAAGGTCCAGACATTGCACCAATTGCCCCGGAGATTGATGCAGCAACATCTGCACCGGTTGAAGCAATAACGCGAGAAGTAAATGTCGAAGCATTCATTCCATGCTCTGCCGCAGAAACAAAGTAAGCATCAACTGCGCGGACATGTTTTGGATCAGGCTCACCGCGCCAGCGGATCATCATTCTCTCAACAACAGTATGTGCTTTATCAATCTCTGATTCCGGGACCATTGGCGCATATCCACGTGCTGATTGAGCAACATAAGAGAGAACCATTACGGAAACACGCGCTAAATTGTCACGTGCTTCTTCATCAGAAATATCTAGAAGTGGTTTTAATCCCCAGGCAGGTGCCAACATCGCAATCGCGGATTGCACATCTACGCGAACATCGCCAGAGTGAACTGGAATGGGAAATTTCTCAGCAGATGGAAGTCCTGGATTAAATTCATTATCAACGAGAAGGCCCCAGACATTTCCAAATGAAACTTTGCCGACTAGATCTTCAATATCAACGCCGCGGTAACGGAGTGCACTACCTTCTTTATCCGGCTCTGCAATTTCTGATTCAAATGCAATTACGCCTTCAAGGCCCGGCTTGAAATCATCTGCCACTACGTACTCCTTTTAAATTTCTTAGGCTTATTCTGCTCGTCCCCGCCCACCTCTCAAAATTGGAGTCTGGTGAGGTTAGATACATCCATGACCACGCGTGATGAAATCGGGCAAATGCGCCGCAGTTATGGCGAAGCGGGCCTTACTGAAGGTGATCTCACCAGAAACCCAATCGATCTCTTTTTAAAGTGGCTATCTGAAGCGGCTGCCAATGAATATATTGTGGAAGCCAATGCCATGGTCTTATCTACTTTCGGAGATGAATTCCCAACTACAAGATCAGTCCTATTAAAAGATGTGAGTGATGATGGTTTAACTTTCTTTACAAACTACAACTCAAGAAAAGCACAAGCAATCGGAAAGAATCCAACAGTTTCACTTCTATTTCCTTGGTATCCCATGGAACGACAAGTTGCAGTAATTGGAAATGCAGAGAAAGTAAGTGAGAAAGATTCTGCAGAATATTTTGCAACCAGGCCACGTTCCTCGCAGTTAGGTGCATGGGCGAGTGCTCAATCGCAGCCACTCTCGTCTCGTGAAGAATTGGAAGAGCGGTATAAGGATTTAGAGAAAAAATTTCCAAATGAAGTTCCAAAGCCGCCGCATTGGGGTGGTTTCTTAGTCCGTCCAATTTCATTTGAATTCTGGCAGGGCCGTTATTCGCGCCTACATGATCGCTTTATTTATTCTAAAAATAATTCCAATTGGGAGATTAGCCGGCTCAACCCTTAGTCTTCGCCCATGAGCGAAATTAAGATTCCTGATAATTTAAAACCTACTGATGGTCGCTTCGGTAGTGGACCTTCAAAGATCCGCCCGGAGGCACTTGAGGCACTTTATAAATCTGGAACCTCAATTCTCGGTACTTCGCATCGCCAGAAGCCAGTTAAGAATGTAGTAAATCGAGTTCGTACAGGTCTTACACAATTATTTAATTTGCCAGAGGGTTATGAAGTAATCCTTGGTAATGGTGGTTCCACAGCATTCTGGGATATTGCTACTTTAAATTTAATTGAGAAAAAATCACAACATTTAGTTTTTGGTGAGTTCTCCTC
>CAWULH010000117.1:0-2534 GCA_963923215.1 uncultured bacterium | reverse complement strand
TGATCCAGCATAGATAACCAACATCGTACTTACAGTTGGAATCATCGAGAATCGATTTGGATTGGCTAAATTATCCGGAATCAGTAGTGCTGATCCAATAATTCCCGCCCAACCAAAAGCAGCCAATAAATTCTTATTTCCCTTAAATGTTGGACCGATTGCAAGCCCTGCTCCAAATAAAAATTGAAAGGCGCGTGAAGTCGGTAGATAGAAGGAGAAGACTGGATAAATAGCAGTTGTAATCAGAGCTGTGGCAATTGAAGCGGGGAGTATTACCGCAAAGATTTTTGGACTTCTCTTACTTATAAATAAGAAAAAAATGAGTGGCCAGATTATGTAGAACTGTTCTTCAACCCCAAGTGACCAATAATGTAAGAAGGGACTTGGCGCAGTTGTTGCCTGTAAATAATCGAGGCCATGTAATCCAAAACCAATATTTGCGCCCATAAGTGATGACCAGAGCGCATCTATTCGGAATCTTCCTTGATAAATTGGTGCTAGAAATAATTTAGTAAGTAATGCTGTGAGTATTACAACTACAAGACTTGACGGCAGAATTCTCTTGGCACGCCTTAGATAAAACTTAGTTAACTTCTCCTTTAGGCTTCCTTGGCTCTTACTTAGATTTAAAGTGATTACATATCCTGAAATGACAAAGAAGATATCAACACCAAGAAATCCGCCTTTAATAATCTTTAAGTGGTAGAGAATTACCAGGATTACTGCAACGGCACGGAGTGCTTGAACATCTCTACGATGTTCTCGATTAATCGAAGGTAACTTCACGGTAAATTAACTCTGTTTATTAATAGTTACAGTAACTTGCGATCCAATATTTGCAGTCGTATCTGCATCAGGAGCCTGTGCAAGAACAGTTCCAAGCGGCTGACTTGGGTCATATGCCATTAATTCTTTGATAAGCAAATTATCTTGAGTTAATAATGTTTGGGCCTCAATTTCTGTTAACCCAACTAATTGTGGGACTTTTACTTGGCCACTCGAAATTTGTAATACGACACTACTTCCGCCAGCAACTACTGAACCTGGATCTGGAATAACTTTTAGGACAACGCCTGGTTGGCTATTTGAATCAACAGGTTCCGTCGCTTCAAGTGTTAAACCCGCTGCAGTTAAAGCGGCGCGCGCATCCTCCAAAGTCATTCCGACTAAATTAGTAGGGACTGTTGTTGGCGCGGTTGATGTTGGTGATGGCTTTGGTATTGGCACACCTTTTGGTCCACGATCTGAAGCAAAATTTAAATACATCACGACAATAAATCCGATGGTCACCAGTAAAGCGGCTGCAATATAACCAGTTGCTTTTGGTCGCACTTTCTTAATCTTTGTAGTTACAGCCTGGCCTTTCATTGCGCGCTTTATATCTGCAAGCATTGCACCAGCACTCTGATAACGATCTTTTGGATCTTTCTGTAATGCAACTTGCAAAATGGCATCAATATTTGAATCAAGGTCCTCATTTATTTCAGATGCATTAGGCGCAATAGAAGAGACGTGTTGATAAGCAATTGCAACCGGCGTATCACCTATGAATGGGGTGCGCCCAGTTAACATTTCAAAGAGTAAGCAACCAACTGAATAAATATCGCTCCGTTCATCGGCAATTTCACCGGTTGCCTGTTCTGGAGATAGATATTGAGCAGTTCCAACTACATTCCAAGTGCCAGTCATAGTCGCACTTGGATCATCTGTTACTCGGGCAATTCCAAAGTCCATCACTTTGACCTCACCCTTATCAGTAATCATGATATTTCCAGGTTTGATATCGCGATGAACAATCCCATTCTGATGTGAGTAATCAAGTGCTTCTAAAACTCCCGCAATGATTTCCAGAGCATGTTCAACTTCTAAAGTTTTGCCACCATGTAAATATTCGCGGAGAGTTTTTCCGTGAACCAATTCCATAACTATGTAAGAAGAACCAGCTTCTTCCCCAGAATCAAATACCGCAACGATTGATGGATGATTTAAACCCGCCGCAGATAAGGCTTCCTTCTTGAAACGGGCAATAAATTGTGGATCACGAGCAAGATCACTTCTTAATAATTTAACTGCAACCTTTCTTGATAACCGACGATCTTCAGCCGCGTAAACATCGGCCATGCCACCAGCGCCAATTAATTCACCTAATACATACCGGTTTGCCAGAGTTTTAGCCACGAGCGGCTCCAAATTTCTCCAGAGGCGTTGCAATAACTGCCTCTACAACTTCGCTAAGAATTATTGTCACATTATCTGGCGCACCTTTTTCGCGCACCGCAGCCAGAAGATTTGAAATTAAATCTCCGCCATTTTTGATTATTTTATTTATCTCGCTCTCAGACAGAACTGAACTAAGTCCATCACTACAGATTAAGAAGCGATCACCAACCTTTACACTCTTAACTAAAAGCATTGGATGAATTCCAGCCTCTCCCATCAATACTTGAGTAAGTAACGAACGTTGTGGGTGATCGGCCACTTCATCAGGAGAGAGTCTTCCTTGATCTAATAACTCTTGCATGACTGTGTGGTCA
>CAWULH010000116.1:0-2537 GCA_963923215.1 uncultured bacterium | reverse complement strand
ACCTGCGACCTAATGCTTAGAAGGCATTCGCTCTATCCGACTGAGCTACGGGCGCTTGAGTTTCACTTTCGTGAAGCAGCAATTGTATTGGGCGAGGGGGCAGGGGTGAAAAAGGGGGTAGTAGACGATTTATCACCCGCAACGACATTATTTAGTCATGAGCCCGAACTCGATTTCGCCTCTGCTTTTGGCGGAAGACGACAAGCGAAGCCGCGAGGAACTTGAGCAACTTGCTATTGAGAATCTTCAAAACATTATCTATCAGGCAAATCCAGAACTAATGACGAGTTGGTTGCCGATTATTTCATCAGCATTAAAGGCAGGGAAGATTGGTGAGACCCTAATCATCGGATATAGCCAATATGCACTTGGGGATCACGCAGGATTAAAAGCAACATTACGATTATTAGAGGTTGATTATCCAAGCGAAAGTATGCGTGAGTTATTTAATTTCCAGACAACACTGCTTCGAATTAGAAATGAATTTAATTACGGCAATTTTGATGCGATTGAAAGATTATATGAAGGTATACCGAAGATTGAGAAACATCCGTTCAACCGAGCGGAAGCAGATCATTTTTCAAGACATAGAGGAAGTTTAGTTTCAGCGTTCTTTTTGCAAGATAAAGAAAATTTCAAAAAGCATTATGCAGAGATTGAGAAATACTTAAATACGGATTACGGAACAATTCCACATTTAAATATCAATACATTTAAATCAATGAATGCCTTTTTAGAAGGTAATTATATCGACGCTAATGAGTATGCCTTGGCAGCAATCAAACTGGCAGATGAACTGAGGGTAAATGGAGCATATTCACCGTTTGAAGCAGCTTATGTTCTAGCCGATACCTACTTAGAATTTGGTGAAGATAATAAATCGCTCGAAGTCACTGAAAAATATTTAGAGCGAGCAATGAGTTACCATCAATACCCGTGGATTTCCGCATTTCATGCCAAACTTGCAATTATCCGTTTACAAAGCGGGAATATAAGTTCTGCACTTGCCGCAATAAGAACTGGAAGAGAACAAATTGCAGGTTCTATGTTTAACTCGATTCTTTCAGTACCGCTAGATGTTCATGAACTTCTTATCCGAATGCAGCTAGATGATATGGAGCGGATAAACGAAATAATTCCACGCCTACCAAATATCCAAATGGCCGAAGGTTTCAAAATGGCACTTCAGTTGCAGAAGAATCCCGCGGCGATGGCCGATTTCGTTCATTTATTTCCAGAAAATAATGATCAAGAGAAGTTTAGAAAAGAATTAACTTTTGCGGTTGTGAATATGGAAAATTCCCGATTAGCTACTGCGCATTTGAAGAAAGCAATTGAATATGCGGTGCCCAATGGATATTTCAGAGCTTTTCTAAATATGCCACCCCAGATCAAAAGTTTTATCTTGGATATAGCAACTGCAAATCCTTCGATTTATTTAGAGAAGCTTGCAAAAGCGATTCGAGTTCAAACAGCACAGTTGAGCTCTGCCCCAATCACAGACCACACCCCACTTACAAAGCGAGAACTAGATGTTCTGCGCCGCCTAGGTACAAACATCCCGATTACAAAGATTGCAGCCGCATTGCATATATCGAATAACACGATTAAAACCCATTTAAAGAACGTTTATCGCAAATTGAATGTGGAATCACGCGATGAAGCGGTAGCGAGAGGCAAGGAGCTTTCTCTCCTCTAAGATTCAGCCGTGGCTGAATTTATTTATACGATGAAGAAGGCGCGTAAAGCGCATGGCGATAAAGTCATTCTTGATGACGTAACCCTCATGTTCTTGCCTGGCGCCAAAATTGGTGTTGTTGGACCAAACGGTGCTGGTAAATCAACTGTCTTAAAAATTATGGCAGGAATCGAGCAGCCATCAAATGGTGAGGCATATTTATCTCCAGGATATTCGGTCGGAATTTTGATGCAGGAACCAGTTCTCGATGAAACCAAAACTGTTCTGCAGAATGTTCAAGAAGGTGTTGCAGAAACTATGGCCCTTCTTGCAAGGTTTAATCAGATTTCAGAGGAGATGGCCAATCCTGATGCAGATTATGACAAGTTACTTGCAGAGATGGGAACGCTTCAGGAACAACTAGATCATCGCAATGCCTGGGATTTAGATTCACAACTTGAACAGGCGATGGATGCACTTCGCTGTCCACCAGGGGATGCTGATGTGAAAGTACTTTCCGGTGGTGAGAAGCGCCGTGTCGCTTTATGTAAATTGTTATTACAACAACCAGATCTATTACTTCTTGATGAACCAACCAACCATCTGGATGCAGAATCAGTTCTCTGGCTGGAACAGCATTTAAGTAAATATCCAGGAACCGTCGTTGCTATTACGCACGATAGGTATTTCCTGGACAATGTTGCACAATGGATTCTGGAATTAGACCGCGGTCGTGCATATCCATATGAAGGCAACTACACAACTTATTTGGATACCAAGGCACAACGTCTAAAGATTGAAGGCCAGAAAGATGCAAAGCGCGCAAAGCGTCTCGCCGAAGAACTTGAGTGGGTAAGGT
>CAWULH010000115.1:0-2542 GCA_963923215.1 uncultured bacterium | reverse complement strand
CCAACTTCTCCCACTAATGCATCTACTAATCTTCCTGCACTTTCCGCATTTCTTATGATTATCTCGAATGACTGGGAAGCCTTGTAGCCGACTAAAACTGAACCTTTTTCTGAAGTGTAGTTATATTCTGGAAAAACAGTAATTGAATTGCTCTTTATATAGTTTTTAGAAATCGAATTGGAAGAAAGAACTGATCTCACTTTGATTGAAAGAGTACTTGTATTACTTAATGCATTCTTGCTATTTTCAGCAATACTTGATGTTGTTGCATTAATTCGAACCGTATCTGGCTTTACTTTTACATTTCCCGTTGCAAAAACCGTTATATACCGTTCTACTGCTTGGGCATTACTTATATTTAAGAATAGGAAAGCAAAGACTGTAGACGAAATTAATAATTTCTTAAACATTAATTATTGGTTTGAGGCGCGATTGTGTTCTGAGTCATCAACTGCCACCTGGTCAAATAATTCATCGGCGGTGATTAAATCTTCCAAAGGTAAATTCTTCTGAGTTTCAATCCAGGCACCAGGAACAGTCAAATCAATAATTCTCTTTGGCACCACTGCTTTTGGCGCATCTACATATGTTGGCTTTGGCACTTCACGAGGTTGCCAGCTATCCCTTTTCTCACCCTTTGGAATTATCACAACGCCAGAAGTATCAGTCCTTTCTAGTAAAGGAATCCAATGTTCCTTATAACCATCTTGAAAATCTTCGCGCGAGGAGATTTTAATCTGTTCAGTTGGTTCATTAATGATTTGTGCTGCATTGATACGTTCTAAAGCATTTAATCTTCGCTGTTTAATCTGCTCCGCAACAACTTGGCGACGGACATGAACTGTATATATAAGAATCGCGGATCCCGGAATCGCAAGTACAGGCGCTGCAACAATTCCAAGTCCAACAGTTACTGAATTGCCAATAAGAATTGTAAATAGCGATGAAAAAACAATCCTTCTAATTCTAATCCTTGTCTGCTTCGCATTCTTATCTTCAGATTGAGATTTACGAAATTCACCTTGAGTTACAGTGCGGAGTGCGTTATTAAATTTCTCAGAATTCTTCCCAGAATTTTCCTTGTGATCCGATACCCATCTAGGAACAAAATAAGCGGCCCACATCCCAAGGATGATTAAGTAGATAAAACCACTGGCCATGGGCATAAAGAATAAATCCCCGAAGGTGAGAAATTGTGGATTTGAGAGGTATGTCCGATTATTGAATTAAAGGGTTCTCTTTAACAAAAACAAGATGATCCCGCCAAGCTCCATCAATATGGAGATATAAAGTGCGAATGCCTTCAAACTTATATCCAGCTTTCTCCGCAACTTTCTTCGATGCCTCATTTTCTGGCCGCATACTTATTTCAATCCGGTGAAGTAATAACTTATCAAAACCAAATTGCGTCAGTAATTTAACTGCCCTTGTTATATACCCCCGGTTGGCAAACCGTTGATCTATCCAATAACCAATATAAGCCCCGCGCATTGCTCCAAAAACAATTCCACCAAGAGTTATCTGACCCACAAAGATTTCTCGTTTTGATTCACGGACCCAAATTCCCACTGAGATGGTTCGAGCCGAACGACCCTCACGTTTATGTTGCATCACCATCTGATAAAAATTTGGCAGAGGAAAAGTGGAATCTATTTTTGGCCTAGTTGCTTCCCAAGGCGAGAGCCACTCTCTATTTATTTCGCGGACTTTATCCCAGTCCTTCTTATCTCTGAATCTGAGTGGGCGCAGTATCAATTCCTCTTGGCGTATTTTTACCGGCCAGATACTCACTAGTTCCCACCTCGATCTAAGAGAAGAACCTCCACATCAGAACCATTGCGAAGTGAAGTTAGATCCTCATTAACCACAATTAGTGCACTTGCTTCAGCATATGAAATTAATTCTTCTTGATTAGGTAAAACATGGGCCACAAGTCCACCCTTATTCGTCAAAGCCGCACGCACGTAACTTCTAACACCACTCTGTGAAGCAATTTCACCATTTAATTTGGCATTCATTTTTCTTCTAAATACATTTGAAACACCGAGCATTGTCCTAATCATTGGCCGCACAAAAATCTCGCAACATAAAGCAGTTGATACTGGATCTCCCGGAAGAGTAATTACTGGGGTTTTATCTGGCCCAATCACTCCATAACTCATTTGACCAGCATTGGCCATAGCAGGAATAACTTCTTTAACTTCACCAAGTTCGTGGAGAACCCGGGTAATCAAATCAAATGATTCATCCTTACTCTCGCCACTTATAACTATTAAATCGGCGCGGACTAATTGATCTTCAATAATATTTCTCAATTCTTCATGGCTTTCCGGAATTGCATGTACTCGAAATCCTGTTGCGCCGGCTTCTTTAACTGCTGTAGTCAGCATCCATGAATTACTCTCAAATTCATCATCTGAATTTTCAAGTAGTTGACCCGGTTCAATTAAGTCATCACCCGCTGAAATCACAACTACTCGAGGCTGTGGCAGAGTCGGCAGACTATTTCTGCCAATTGATGCTGCAAGTCCAATGTGAATCG
>CAWULH010000114.1:0-2589 GCA_963923215.1 uncultured bacterium | reverse complement strand
TTGCACTGGAATTAGTCGCAACTCTTTCAGTCGCACTTTTGGCTGTAACTATTGGTCTTAGATTAGTAAATGGCTCAATTTCGCTTAGCTCCGGATTGTTAATTTTGATTATTGCGCCTGAAGTTTATTGGCCCATTAGACAAGTTGCATCGTATTTTCATGCGGCCTCCGATGGCCTGGAAGCATTTAATAAAATATATAAGATTCTAGAAAAGTCAGAGGGTTTGGGAAATATCGAAATCTCTGAAGTCTTAGGAATAACCTGGAGTCAATTGACCGTAAATTATCCAAATAGAAACCAAGTAATTATTCCTTCTGGGCAATTAAATACCGGAGAAATTCATCTTCTTGTTGGCGCATCTGGCAGTGGTAAATCTACTTTGGCTCAAATATTGATGGGGTTTATCAAACCTAATACCGGAGAAATTTTAATAAGCACAAACCAAGGATCTTTTTCAATAAATGAAATAAAAATTGAGAGCTTGCGGTCAAAACTTTCCTGGCTCCCGCAAGAGCCTAAATTTCCAATTGCTAGTGTTTCTCAGATCTTGCGTCATGCCAAACCTAATGCAAGTGAATTTGATTTGATAGCAGCTTTAAACGCCGTCGATCTGGATGTTGCGAATCTTCCAAACGGCCTGCGCACTGAAGTTGGAAATATAAAGAATCCGCTCTCGATTGGTCAACTGCGAAAGATCGCCCTCGCTAGGGCTCTTATAAAAGACGCTCAATTAATTATTTTGGATGAACCCACAGCGTCCATAGATGACATTAGTGAAGTACAAATACAAAAAGTAATTGAAGAACAAGCAAAGGCTGGTAAAGGAATTCTGTTAATCACTCACCGGGAAGCACTAATAAGCGGTTCCCAAAAACTAACCGATATGGCACGAGTACGATGAAAAGATATTGGAAACAATTAACGATTGCCGCCCTGCTTAGTGGTTTTTCACTAGTTGCAGCGGTTGGTTTACTGGCTACCTCCGCCTGGTTAATTTCAATGGCCTCTACTCGACCACCGATCATGATTCTTGAAGTGGCAATAGTGGGAGTTCGTTTCTTTGGCCTTTCTCGAGGAATATCAAAATATGCATCTCGAATCATTGAACACGACGTTGCCCTTAAGATTCAAACTTATTTGAGACTTAGAGTTTATGAAAGTTTGTCTTCACTTACTCCTAACGCTTTCACAAGATTAAAACGTGGAAACTTGCTCTCTCAAATCGTTGGGGATATCGAAGTGGCACAAGATCTTTGGTTGCGAGTTATATCACCCTGGATATCTGCCCTTGTTGCCGGCGTGAGCGGAATTGGAATTATCTATTGGCTTTCACCGCAAGCCGCCAATGCGATAGCTCTTCTCTTTATAATTGCTTTGGCGCTAGTCCCATTCTTGGCAACGTTAAGTTCGACAAATCTAGATTCTAGAAACCATGAAGCTGCTTTGTTGAGTCAAGTAATGCAAGTGGCGGAGAGTTCACAAGAAGCTTTGATATTTAATTACAAAGACTTATTGCTTGAAAATTTAGAGTTAGAAGAAGATTCCATCGCTTATATTGAATCTAAGTCTGCAAGCAAAACTGGAATAGCAAGTGCTACATATTTTGTCTTTATTGGTTTTGCCTCAGTAACTGCCCTATATTTTTCAGCAACACAAGCTCTCAAAGGTGAACTCGCTGGTGTAAATATTGCAGTTGTTTCATTACTACCGTTGGTTATCTTTGAAGGAATTTCAGTTTTACCTTCCGCATTTGGAAATTTGTTTGCAGCTACAGGTGCAATTACTAATATTAAGAACTTAACAAATCAAAGTATTACTTATGAAGATACTTCTAAACTCCCTCTAGCTCACCAAGCAAAAATTGAATTTACTGATGTAGTGCCAGTTGTGGCAGATATTCACCTTCCGGCGCTAACTGCAGAAGTTGCGCCTGGTGAAACCTTGGTTTTAAATGGGCGCTCGGGTGTTGGAAAATCATCACTGGCAAATTCCTTGATTGGATTCTTGCCCTACACGGGAGAGATAAGAATTAATGGCGAAAAGTTAAGTTCTAAACATACTTCCCTCTTTTCGGTATTACTCCAAGATGATCATCTATTTTCAACTTCAATTCGTGAAAATCTTAAGATTGCTAACCCCAAAGCGAGTGATCGAGAATTAATGCAAATCTTGGAAGTGGTTGAACTAGGAGATTTGATTAATAGGCTGCCACTTGGTTTGGACACTCACTTTGGCCCGCTTGGATACAACTTTTCAGGTGGAGAAAAACAGCGGCTTAAGCTTGCCCGAGTCCTCATGCGAAATACACCTATCTTTATCTTGGATGAGCCATTCGAATTCTTAGACTCGCACCAAGTGGAGCGAATTTCTAAGAAAGTTTCGAAGGTACTTCATGGAAAGACCGTTTTAATAATTTCACATTTGGAATTACCAATTGAATCTAAGAAGATTTCTTTAGTACAGTAAATCTGGAGCCCCCCGTCAGGATTGAACTGACGACCTGCCGCTTACAAGGCGGCTGCTCTACCACTGAGCTAGAGAGGCGTGCTATTTAAAGCAGGGCGTAATTATGCCACGAATTCATTACT
>CAWULH010000113.1:0-2589 GCA_963923215.1 uncultured bacterium | reverse complement strand
GCAGTAATTGCCTGACGATATGAATTATCAACTAGATCACCACAAGCAAAGACACCCTTTAGATTTGTCTTAGTAGTTCGACCTTCGACTTTTACATAACCCTCATTATCAATATTTATTTGGCCCTTAATTAATTCACTACGTGGCGAATGACCAATTGCAACGAATAACCCGTCAAATGCTTTCTCAGTTACTTCCCCGGTTACAGTGTTACGTAACTTAAGACCATTTACATTATCCTGACCAAGTACATCAATCACTTCGGTATTCCAGATAAATTCAATTTTTGGATTTGCTTGGGCTCGCTCAATCATAATTTTTGATGCACGTAATGTGTCACGACGGTGAATTACAAATACTTTGGTAGCAAACCTAGTTAAGAATGTTGCCTCTTCCATCGCACTATCGCCGCCACCAACTACAGCAAGAACTTTCTCACGGAAGAAGAAACCATCGCAGGTTGCACACCAAGAAACTCCTCGGCCAGAGAGTCGCTTCTCATTTGGAAGTCCAATCTCTTTATATGCAGAACCTGTCGCAAGAATTACTGCTTTAGTTTGAATTGTTTTTCCAGATCCATCAATTAAAGTTTTAATATCACCATCAAGTTTCATCTCAGCGATGTCGTCAGTTATTAATTCGGCACCAAATTTCTCTGCCTGTTCGCGGAGTTTCTCCATTAACTCTGGTCCCATAATTCCTTCAGGCCATCCCGGGAAATTCTCAACTTCAGTCGTATTCATAAGTGCGCCACCTGCAGAAACAGCACCTTCATAAACCAATGGTTTTAACTCAGCGCGGGCGGCATAAATTGCAGCGGTATATCCAGCCGGACCAGATCCGACGATTACCAATTCATGTACTTTGCTCATTACGACTTTCTCTTTTTCAAAATTACTTCTAAGAGATTTTGTACCTCTTCGACTTTAGCGAACTTGGCCAATACTAGGTAGCCAACTCCGCATATACCTAGAACCTCAATTAGTCGGAGTGTATTCCCGCCAGGTATATGACTTTGCACAAAGAAGAGCGGGAGTGCGACAATCGCAGAAAGTAAGGCAAGTTTTAGGTAGAAACCGACGACTTCTGGAATCTTGATCGCTATCTCATATCTCTTTAACAATCTAATCGTCACATATGCTCCAATGTAATAAGAGATTGATAATGCTGCAGCAAGCCCAACAGTCACCCATTTATTTGGAACCACAATTGCAACTATTACTGAAATTAGAACACCCACTAGATTCATAATTAAATTACTTAAAACTTGAGACTTCACATTTTCATATGCATTTAATCCGCGCAGGGCAATCAAATTGGTACTCATTGGCATCAGTCCTAATGCAAAAGCGGAGAGCACGTAACCCAGATAATTTCCATCGGCGGTGGATATGCCAAAAAATAGAGTCTTGGTAATTAGTGGGCCAAAAGCCAGAAATGCAATTGCAGAAGGAACCGTAATAATTCCCACCAATCGCATTGCTCTAACTAATTGGTCATGGATCTCTTTTGGTTTATTTTCATGTGCGAATTTAGAGAGTGTTGGAAGAAGGGCAGTGACAATAGAGATCGTAATAATCGAATGTGGCAACATAAAAATAAGAAGTGCATTGTTGTATGGAGTAAAACCCACACCCGTAGTTATCCCAGATTCCAATGCCTTTATTGCAGCAGATGTTGAGAGGTTAACTGTAATTAAATAACTAAGTTGTGAGATGGCAGCAAAAATAAATGTCCACTTTGCTAAATGAATTGATTTCTTTAATTCAGGATCTCGCCACTTAAAGTTTGGCCTTATTCTGATTTTCGTCTTACGGATTACTGGAATGAGTACGGCAGCCTGCGCTACATAACCAAGTGTCGTTCCAATGCCCAAAGCAGCGATTTCACTTGTTGGAATAGTTTCAACTGTGTTGCTCAGTTCTTTACTGTAGTACCAACCAAAAACCACAATCGCAATTAAATTATTTAAGACGGGGGCCCACATCATTGGGCCAAATCGATCTTTTGCATTTGCGACTTGGCTAAGTAGAGCAAATATTCCCATGAAGAAAATCTGTGGAAGACAGAATCGCATAAATAATGTTGTTACATGAAAAGCCGGATGACCAACATAACTAGTTGCAAATATCCGAACTAATAATGGAGCGAAAATCGTTGCAAGTAATACGAGAAGGCCAAGAAAAACTGAGGTTGCAGTTATCAATCTTGAGATAAAGAGCGAACCGCCATCTTCCTCTCTAGTTGCTCTGACAATCTGCGGAACAAACACTGCTGTCAGTGCCCCACCAATAATTAAGTTATAAAGAATATTTGGCATGGTATTTGCGACGTTAAAAGTATCGCCAAGGAGCGTTGTGCCGAGTACGGCAACAAGTAATAAGCCGCGAGCCAATCCGGTAATACGAGAGACAATCGTGCCAATTGCCATTACAGTCGAAGAGCGCAGGAGCGCTTTTGTATTCATCGCTCACGCTTTCTAATTCTTCTAATACTTTGAATAAGTGCGGAGATAAATAGAACAACTGCCGCAATATATGTTATTGAGGTTGCTACTGGGCTAATTACTCGTATCGAGATTGGATAAAT
>CAWULH010000112.1:0-2605 GCA_963923215.1 uncultured bacterium | reverse complement strand
TTCCAATTTCCGATTCCTGTTGGTTTTACATAACCTTCAAATCGATCTAATCCTGGCCAAATCTCTCGCATCAAATAACGTTGAACTTCTTCACCTTGTGGATTTGAGAGAATTACTTGAACACCAAGCGCATCGTGTCCTTCGCGCACCACCGAAGCTCTGACAGGGATTCGTTCATTTACTACCGCTTTTGCGCCTCTAAATTCATCCCCAAAATAGACAACTGGATCGATGTCATAGATAGGAAAGCGCTTATCCACGTGTTAAGGCTAACACCGTGCCTAGTTGATGGGAATACTTTCAGATATTTCAATAATAATCAGAAAAAGTATAACTAAATGTTATGGAAATATAAATAAATTTGCGAGAATCTACCCATGAATTGGGAAGGCTCACTTGTTCACAATCTTAATTCTTGGGGCATTCACCACCAGGGTTTTGTTAAGTTAATTTCAAATGACTTCGTATATATTGCAATTGCCCTTGGATTGCTAACTTTCTTATATGACCAGATTCGCTATTCCACAAAACCATTTCTCTCGCCGTTAAATATCAGAGTACTTATTACTGATGGGCTTTTAAATCTGGCTATTCCCGTAGGACTGGCTACTTTTATTTCCGAGATGATCTCAAAGTCAGTGAATCGTGCTCGACCATTTATTTCAGATGGTGCAACAAACTTTTTAAATCATTCAAATGATGGTGGGATGCCATCTCACCACATGGTTTTCACAATTGCTTTAGCTTTTTGTGTAATCGGATTTCATAGAAATATCGGTGTAATTATTTTAATTATGGCTTTAATATCTGGGGTAGGCCGGATGGCTGCTGGAATTCACTATCCAACTGATTTAATAGTAGGAATCGGTTTGGGATTACTCATTCCTTACTTATTTGATAAATTCTTGGATAAATTAAAAATATCTAGAAAGCGTTAATTTTTTCTTATCACCTTGTGAGTTGCTGCTTGAGCTAGCGGTCTGATAACCATTGAATCTATATTGAAATGCGATGGAAGCGTTACTGACCATCTAATTGCCTCAGCCACATCTTCAGCGGTTAAAGGTTGCGCAACTCCCTCATAAACTTTTGCCGCCTTATTTAAATCTCCGCCAAATCGATTTTTTGCAAATTCATCAGTCTTAACCATCCCTGGTGCTATCTCAGTAACTCGAATCGGATCTCCTGCGAGCTCTAAACGTAGAGTTCTAGCAAGTGCTACATCACCGAACTTGGCAGCAACATAACTTCCACCATTTTCATAGGCAATATATCCCGCCGTAGAAGAGATGATGACTATATGACCTTTGCCGTGCGTTTTCATAATAGGAGTAATCGCTTTGGTCATACGCACTGCACCAACCACATTTACTTCATATGTGTCAGACCAAACTTTAGGATCAGAATCTAAAACAGTTTCACTATCAAAAGCCCCACCAGCATTATTTATCAATATTGCAACTGGTTTTCCTTTTAATGAATTGGCCAGTGCATCAACACTTTTCTGATCTGTCACATCAAGTTCTACAGGAGTTATTGACTCATTATTCTTGGCGAGTTCCGCCAGGCGATCAATTCTGCGCGCAGCTGCAATTACATCATAACCGCTTACTGCTAATGCTTTTGCCGTTGCCGCACCTATACCACTACTTGCACCTGTAACAACTGCAATCTCTCTCATACCCAAATCTTAGTAGGTGGCATAAGGTATGAATATGTCGAAATTGCGCACGGGTTACTCATATCACGAGATATTTGGATGGCATGACACTGGCACAAATGCTGGCTTCTTTCCTTCAGATCCAGCACTCGGATTGCAACCATTTCAGAACTATGAGAATGCTGAAACTAAGCGACGTATTCACGAATTAATTGTCGTCTCAAAGTTAATTGATGAATTGAAGCGAATTAACGTCCGTGAAGCGACTACTGAGGAATTACTGCTTGTCCACCCACAAAGTTATTTAACACAACTAAAGAAAACTTCAGAACAACTTCTGGGAGGAGATGCTGGAGATGGCGAAACGCCTTTTGCAAAAGGTGGTTATGAAATTGCCGCTATGGCGGTTGGATCAGTAATTGAAATGGCTCAATCCATTATGAGAGGTGAAATTGATAATGGATATTCCCTTGTAAGACCACCAGGTCATCATGCAATTAAATCTGGTGGGATGGGGTACTGCTTATTTTCAAATTTAGGAATTGCCCTCTCAGTAATTAAGCGAGATAACCCAGGAATAAAAATTGCAACAGTAGATTGGGATGTTCATCACGGCAATGGAACAGAAGATATCTTCTGGGATGATCCAAATGTCTTAACAATTTCACTTCACCAAGATCGCCTCTACCCTAGAAATTCCGGAATGCGTGATAAACGCGGTGGCTCTGCTGCTCCCCATTCAAATATAAACATTCCACTTCCCGCAGGAACTGGAAATGGAGGTTATCTATATGCCTTTGAGAAAGTGGTTGCACCAGCTTTACTAAAATTTAAACCTGATCTTATTGCAGTTGCATCTGGATTTGATTCATGTGTTTATGACCCACTTGGCCGAATGATGTTGACTGCAAATGGATACTCATTATTAACAAAAATTCTCATGGA
>CAWULH010000111.1:0-2622 GCA_963923215.1 uncultured bacterium | reverse complement strand
AACCCCTGACCCCTTGCATGCCATGCAAGTGCGCTACCAGCTGCGCCACAGGCCCGTGAAGCGAATTTTAACTTGAAGTTTCCGGACCAAATACCGGTTCTGGAATTGAGCCTGCATTATGTTCAACAAGAGTCCAACCATGCGTTTTTGGTTCTAAAACCGACCAGCAAGCATTAGATAAACCTCCGAGTGCTGCCCAATTTTCAAAAGGAATATTTAAGACAGAACCAAGTAAACACCTGGCAGTTCCACCATGAGTTACAAGAATTACAGTTCCAGATGCATCTTTAATTACTCGATCAAATGCACTTCTTGCTCTAATGGCAACATCTTTCCGTGATTCACCAATCTGGCCTGCTTTGATATCTTTTCCAGTTATCCACGCACGATAATTTTCTGGATCAGCTGCATGGTTTTCCATATCTGTTTTACCTTCCCAATTGCCGCCATGCGTCTCTCGTAAATTTGGATCTATCTCTAGCTTTAATCCAGTTAATTCAAGTAGTGGCGCCGCGGTCTGTTGGGTGCGAATTAGATCGCTTGAAACAATTCGCACTGGATTCATGCCGGATAATGTCTTTGCAGAATGACTTGCTTGGTACTCGCCCACTTTATTAAGTGGAATATCAGAGTGTCCTTGAAATCTTGATTCAATATTCCAATCAGTCTGACCATGTCGCCAGATAACAACTCTTAAATCTTCCATTAGCGAACCTCAGAAACTTTTAAATCAATTCGCGGACAGTCATTCCATAGCCGTTCTAGCATGTAATAATTCCGCAATTCCTTAGATTGAATATGAACAACTAAGTCAGAATAATCGAGTAGGACCCACTCCCCAGCACCTTCCCGACGAAATGGTTTCTCGCCAATTTCTGATAATTTCTCAATTACTGAATCAACAATCGCGTCAATCTGCCGATCATTCTGTCCAGTTGCAATTAAGAAAACTTCAGAAAGAACCATCTGGTCAGTCATATCAATGCAGACAATATCGGTTCCTAATTTATCGGCAATCGCACTGGCTGCAATCTCTGCAAGCTCTATAACTTTTTTACTTGCTGCCATATAAACCATTCTTCTTTATATAGGCCATTACACTCTTTGAAACCTTGGTTGTTTTTCCAGTCGCTGCTAATTCCTCTCGAACATCCGTTGATGAGATGTCCGGTGCGTTAACTTCCAACTCTTTAAAATCTGATGGTTTTGCCCCTGGTCGTTTAACTACAAGAATCTCTGCCATCTTCTTAATATCTTCCGGCCGCTTCCACTTATTAAACGAGAATGCGGCATCAGTTCCAAGAATTAAAGTGAAATTATCTCTTGGGAAAAAGGCTCGTAGCGATTGCAAGGTATCGAATGTATATGAAAGTCCAGATTTCTCTACCTCAATATCTATTACAAAGGCCTTCTCTTGAGCGGCTTCAGTTAGATCTTCTAATGCGGCTTCACACATCTCAAGACGTTGCTTTGGTTTGGCAATTGGAGTTTCAGGTTTCATCCAAGGTTGACCAGTTGGAATCAGAGCAATCTGATCAAACTTTCCCGCAAGTGTTTCGATAATGTGTAAATGGCCTAAATGAATTGGGTCAAAAGTTCCGCCCAGAAGGCCAATTGAATTACCAGAATTAAATTTCAATATATTTAATTAATCGCGGTCCATACGTAAAACCAGATAAAGCAGAACGCTCAATAACCCAAAAGCAAAAATGCCAAAGAATAATGGGGACGCTGGAAGGTGCCGAGCTGCTTCTTCTGCGATATTCATGGAGTAAATCTACCGCAACCCATCTGGACCTTTTGCAAGGAGGGTTTTGAATTGGCTCTCATTTAATACTGGAACACCCAACTCTTCCGCTTTTGCCAATTTAGATCCAGGCGAATCTCCCACAACAACGTAATCTGTTTTTTTAGAAACTGAAGATGAACTTTTCCCACCATGTTCCAGAATCACATCGTTAACTCCATCGCGAGTGAAATCATTTAAGGAACCTGTAACGACAAGAGTTAATCCAGCAAGTGTCTGTGGAGAAGAAGAGGACTTAGCCACTTCTTCCATCAGAACTCCAGCCTTACTCCATTTTTTTACAATCGCCTGGTGCCAACTTTCAGCAAACCACTCCTTGATAGATCTTGCAATTACTCCGCCAACTCCGTCAATCTCGGCAAGTTCTTCTTCCTTAGCCTTTGAAATTTTTTCAATTGACCCAAAGTTTTTTGCAAGCGCCTGAGCTGCAGTTGGGCCAACATGTCGAATTGAGAGCGCAACAATTACTCGCCAGAGGGGCCGCTTTTTAGCACTCTCGAGTGCTGTTAAGAAGTTCTCGGCATTTTTACCCAGAGTGCCATCTTTCTTTAGAAAGAAGTCGGACTTTGCAAGATCCTTCGAAGTTAAATTAAATAAATCCGATTCATCTACTATTAATTTATCTTTCAATAATGCTGCTGCGGACTCATATCCCAAAATATCGATATCGAGTGCCGCTCTTGAACCAATATAGAAAATCCGCTCAATTAATTGAGCTGGACAACTCTGTGAATTAGGGCATCGAATATCTACATCACCCTCAGACATTGCTCGCAAGGTACTGCCACAATCTGGACACTTCTTTGGCATAATGA
>CAWULH010000110.1:0-2641 GCA_963923215.1 uncultured bacterium | reverse complement strand
GAACCATAAGGATTTTCTGCTGGTGAAGATAATTTAAATAAACATAATTGGCCGATCTTCATGCCCGGGTAAAGTTTTACTGGAAGATTTGCAACATTTGATAATTCCAAAGTTATATGACCACTAAAGCCTGGATCGATAAAACCAGCTGTTGAGTGGGTTAATAGGCCAAGACGACCTAAAGATGATTTTCCTTCAAGTCGTCCAGCCACATCATCTGGCAGAGTAATAACTTCATATGTGCTGGCCAATACAAATTCACCCGGATGAAGAATAAATTCTTCATCACCTTTTAATTCAACGGCCTTTGTTAAATCTGGTTGTTCTGCTGCAGGATCAATCACAGAGTATTTATGATTTTCAAATACGCGGAAGAATCGATCTAACCGAACATCAACACTTGATGGTTGGAGCATTGCTCCGTCAAAAGGTTCAACCTTTACTCGCCCAGAATCGAGCTCTTTCTTAATATCGCCATCGCTTAAAAGCACAGAGGCACCCTACAAGATAATTGCTCAAGTACCCTTCTCGGGTGTTTGAGAAGCAGCGGCATGAGCTCTATTTAATACTTGGGGCCTTCTTCTTTGCAGTTAATGGAATTCCGGCAAAGTTGGTTTTGGATGGGACGCTCTCATCCCTCCGTTTAACGCAGATTAGAACTTTGGGTGGTTTCTTAATTCTCCTGATCTGGTTATTGATCCGCGATCCAAAATCATTAAAAGTTAAGCGAAATGAGATTCCATACCTGATTGCTTTTGGATTGATAGGTTTTGCAGGAGTAAATACTTTTTATTTTCTATCAATTCATAAACTAAAAGTAAGTATTGCTCTTTTAATTGAATTTACCTCACCGATTTTTATTGCACTCTATTTAAGGTATATAAGAAAAGTTAAAGTCTCTTCTCTTATGTGGTGGGGGCTTGGCATAAGCCTTGCGGGCCTCGCACTCCTTGCCCAAGTTTGGGAAGGAATGACTCTTGATCTTGCCGGAGTTATCTTTGCCTTTATCGATGCCATTTGTATGTGTATCTATTTCTTACTTGGTGAGAAATTAACAAAAACACATCCCACTCCAGTTATGTTGGTCTGGGGAATGGGAATTAGTTCAATCTTCTTTGCAATTGTTCAACCAGTATGGTCATTCCCAGTTGAAAAATTAAATAACTCAATCCCACTAATTGGTGCATTAGAAGGTCATTCATTACCTGCTTGGTCACTAATTGCATTCATTATTACTGGTGGGATGGCAATTCCATATTTCTTAGTTATTGCAGGATTAAAAGGACTTAGTGCATCTATTTCGTCTGTGATTGGAATGTTGGAACCAGTATTTGCAGGAATAGTTGCCTGGTGGCTTCTAAATGAAGCACTTACTGGGATTCAATTAATCGGGGCTGCGGTAATACTTGTAGGGATTTTCCTTGCAGACCGCGCTCGTTCGAAGGTTTGAGGTAGGTTAAATCCATGGAGAATTTTGAGGATTTAATAAGTGCAAATAAAGATTTTGCCGCGTCTTTTAAATCAACAGGACTAAGTGGCCAGGCTAAAAAAGGGTTAGCGATTGTCACTTGTATGGACTCTCGAATCGCACCACTTTCAATTGTTGGCATGAATGTTGGTGATGCAAAAATTCTCCGCAACGCAGGTGCACGTGTAACTGAGGACGTTCTTCGAACTTTAGTTTTAGCAACTCATTTACTTGGAGTTGATCGAATCTTAATTATGCCGCACACTGATTGCCGAATGGCATCTGCAGAAGAACATGAAATGCATCAACAGATACTTGATAAGAGTGGAATTGATACTAGATCTGTTGAAATCAGAACTGTCCGTGATCAGAGAGCCGCATTAATTAAAGATATTACTCGCGTAGAGACTTATCCATTACTTGCAAAGGGAATTAAAGTTATGGGAGCGATTTATGATGTTGAGAGTGGAAAACTAACTCCAGTTAATAATTAATTATCTTTAACAAATGAATCGGCACTAAAGCTTGATGGTGCCATATCAACAAATCTTGAGAAATGGAGTTGGGCAGATACGGTAATTGTCTTTGTTGGTCCGTTACGGTGCTTAGCAACATGGAGATCTGCTTCACCTGATCGGTTATCCGAATAGAGATCTTCGCGGTGCAGAAGAATTACAACGTCAGCATCCTGTTCGATAGACCCAGATTCACGTAGGTCAGAGAGCATTGGTTTTTTATCAGCACGCTGTTCTGGCGAACGGTTTAGCTGAGAGATCGCAATAACTGGTACATCTAATTCTTTAGCAAGTAACTTCAAATTACGTGAGAACTCAGAGACTTCTTGTTGGCGGTTCTCAACACGTTTACCTGATGTCATAAGTTGTAGGTAATCAATAATTATTAACTTTAAATCATGGCGCTGCTTTAATCGGCGGGCTTTAGCACGAATCTCCATCAAAGAGAGATTTGGTGAATCATCGATAAATAGCGGTGCATTTGAAATCTCGCCCATGCGTTTTGCAAGTCGGCCCCATTCATCATCAGTCAGATTTCCGGAACGAATATTATTTAGTGGGACGCGTGCCTCTGCAGAGAGCATACGCATTGTGATTTCAGAACGGGACATTTCAAGAGAGAAAATTACAGATGTATTGCCATCACGAATTGAGGCTG
>CAWULH010000109.1:0-2658 GCA_963923215.1 uncultured bacterium | reverse complement strand
GCTGGAAGCTCTAGTGCAAATCTCGTGCAACTTGCAGAAGATGGAGTAATCCGTTGGGAAGATATTGCCCGTGCATTCATTTATGATGCAGATGAAACTGCATCACATAATGCTTGGGTACGAGTTGCAGAATGGCAACCTTACATTTCTCTTTGATTTTTATTTTATCTCTTTTCTTATGGCACGCACTCTCTACCAACTGAAACAATCTATTGAACGCCTGATTGAAAAACAAGGCGAAGATGCTCCTGTTGCTGCATTCATCTATACTAAAGATGATGCAGTAGACTTTGATGATAATGGGAATGAGATTCCACTCAATAGTGAAGACGATGTAGATGAAGTTCTTTCCAATCTCGAAGAAAATGATTGGGTCTATGAACAAATCTTTGATTGTATCGCAGATGAAATCAAAGAACTGAAAAATAAAAACAAGAAAGAGAACTGAACCTCAATTTTATTAAACATTAAATCATTTAATTCATTATGAACTTCGACCGCAACACTCTGATTTCTGATTACGTTGACCGTGTGCTTGATAATATGAGCACCAAGGACCTGATGCGAATTGTAGGCGACCAACTGGAAGAAAATCTTTCTTCTTATTCTGATGATGAGCTTCTTAGTGAAGTTCGAGAATACTATCCAGAACTTCTGGGTGAAGATTCAGAAGAAGTCTAAACCTGAGTCTCACTAGCCTGTGTGCCAGTTGTTCAAGTGGCAACTAGAATGAGCACGGGGTCCAAAATCTGGTAGTATTGAAGGGTGGTCGGGGTTCCGGCTGCAAGTTCAGTTCTTTATTTAATTAAAATGGACCGTCAGCAGGTTATTGCTAAAATCCAATCCATTCTCAAACTTCAGGAAGGAACTGATTTTGAGGGTGAGGCATCCGCTGCCGCGAATCTAATTGATAAACTTTGCAAACAATACGGAGTTTCCCTTAAGGAAGCTACGGAAACTCAAGTTCTCGATGAGTCCTTTCTGCAATTCAAGCGCATCAATCAAGCGTATGCCACATTGATCAACGCTGTGGCTACTTTTTATGATGCAAAAGCATACATCAAAAATGGTGATGTAAAATCTCTGCAAATCCTTGGTTCCGAAGGTCAGCAGATTCAGACTCGTCTATATTATGAATATCTGCTGGAAGTGATGGAGCGTGAATGCGAAATTGCACATAAAGCCGAGAAAGTTCTCGCTGAAGTAAATGGTACTTCTGTTTCTCGGAGTTTCAAACTTAACTTCCGCAAGGCTTTTTCTAACAAAGTTGCCGAACGTTTGGTTGAACTTAAAAAAGAACAAAATCGAGTGCATGAAGATGCTGATGCTGTGAAAGGTAAACTTTCCAAGATGCGATTCGGAAATGCTCGTAAGTTTACTTCTGCAAAAGGCGAAGGTGCTTATAGTGGTGCAACTGTCGGTGGTTCGGTTTCGCTTCATCGCCAAACTTCGGGCTCTACACCTAAACAACTTTGCGGGGTGTGAATAACACACCCTTTTTCTTTTTAAATTACTAATTTCTATGAATACTCTTACTATCAATCAGTGCAAGGAAATTTGGATTGTTGGTGCAGTTCAACGTCTTTTCTCGTTGGGTTATTTATCCGGTAACATGCCTTTCTGGATTGATTCTCAGGGAATTGATGATTTTCTTGAAATCGATGAACATCGAATGTTTCTCTTTCCTGATGAAAGTGTGATTACTGATATTTTTGAACATCTTATGTCGAAAGTCGATCATAATCTAAATCCTGAAAATTTTGAAACAGTTGTAGATATTCTGATTGCTTATAAGAATGATCGTGAAAATCTTGTAAAACATGCACTGTGCCATAGTCTCAGGTGAGTCTCTATGGTCGGTGTGCCACTTGTACCGCCGGCACACTAAACGAGCACTGGCTCGAAACTGTGGTAGTATTAAGGGGTGGGCGAGGTTGCCCGCTGGTTCAGTTGTTCTTTATTTCTTTTAATCATGACTCTTTCTCGTGACCTGATGCTCGGTATGCTGCGTAAGGGCAACACCGGCAATCAAATCCTTGAGATTCTGAATGTGATTGTTGGTGAAGTTCAGGAACAACCTGAAACTGAAGTTCAAGTTGATAATACTGGCTGGGACATTGAGTTTTGAATTTGAATGATGAAACCTAAGTTTTATTTCATTCTTGAGCAGGCGATTGAACAAGGAATTCGCCAAGGATTCTACAGAGCCCATAAGCATGTAGAAAATCCATCGGAAGATGCAGTCATGGATTCAATTCATGACTGTGTGATGAACTCTATTAACGAATACTTTACCTTCGACGATTTTCAATGAAACTCGATACCTACAACAAACTTCAGATGCTGAGCATTCTGAATCAAACCAAAGGTGTTCTCTACAATGTGGACACCCAATCTGAGGCTGTGGAGCAATCTCCACTCTTTGCAATCGGTTATGCTAAAGGTGCAATCAATCGACTTCAGGAAATGATCAATAAACTGGAGGAGTGAATTATGAATAAAATTTATCGAGTTTATCAAACTGATGCTGATGGAGTATCGGAGCTTCTTTATGAGACTCCAAATAAAGAAGCTGCCGAAAATGAAGTAGATCGCATTAACTCCAATCTTGCAAAGGCAGGAGTTCCTGGTTGGGTTTCTTCTGCTTATTACGAATAA
>CAWULH010000108.1:0-2681 GCA_963923215.1 uncultured bacterium | reverse complement strand
AGGAACCTCTTCAGAGAGCACTACAGTAAGTACAGCTGCAGCTTTGAGTTATGCAGGTTACACGTTTGATAGTTGGAATACTCAAGCTGATGGCAAAGGTACTAAGAAAAATGTTGGCGATTCAATTTCTTTTGGCTCTTCAAATCAGACTCTTTATGCCCAATGGAAATTAGTCACTTACACCTTAAGTTTTAATGCGAATGGTGGTTCAGCTGCGCCAGGTGATGAAACCTTCACTGTAGTAGCAGGTGCAACTGTCCCAAGTTACTCTGGGACGAAAGTCGGCTATACCTTTAATGGATGGTGGAATTCAGATGCTAGCGGAAGTGGAAATTTAACTCTTGCCACAGGAGATATTTATTCGGATCCTGCAGATTTAACTTTATTTGCACTGTGGACTCCGATTGATTACACAATTACTTATGATGCAAATGGTGGAATTGGTTCCACTCCTGCAGACCAACTATTTAATGTTGAAAATTGGCCAACAATTGCTTCCGGAACTGACACAATGTCCAGACCCGGATACATTTTTGCAGGTTGGACCTCCGGCTCTACTTCATATGCTGCTGGTAGCTCTTACACAACGGCAGCGGATTTACATCTGACCGCCAAATGGACGCCTATTAATTATGTCGTTGCTTATGATAAAAACGGTGCTTCAGGCACAAATCCTCCAAGTGTCACCTTTACGATGGATGGCCCTGGAATAACTCTTAACGATGGGTCAGGTATATCAAAATCGGGCTACACCTTTGATGGATGGAATACCAAGAAAGATGGAACCGGAACATATTTTGCATCGGGAGATATTTATCTTGATACTTATGATCTAACGCTTTATGCACAATGGACTTTGACGGAATACACACTTGTATACGATGCAAATGGCGGTTCTGGAACACTACCTGCTGATCAACCTTTTACAGTTGATAAAGGTGTGACGATTGTAGATGCGACATCAGGTTCATATTCTTTAACTCGCTCAGGTTACTCATTCTACGGTTGGTGGAACACCGCCTCTGATGCATCTGGAACGCAGACATTTGTTCCAGGGGATATATATAAAGACCCAGCAGACATTACCCTGTATGCAATTTGGGTACCGCTTAATTCATATGCAGTTGTTTATGATGAGAATGGCGGAACTGGAGGGGCACCTCAAACGCAGTTCTTCACGGCGGCAACCCAGTCAGCTACAAGTATCTCTACAAAACCTGCTGATCTCATTCGTCCTGGATACACATTCGTTGAGTGGAATGATAAATCAGATGGAACTGGAAATTCATATAACGCCGGAACTCAGCCTCCATCTTTAGCAAATCTAAAATTGTTCGCAAAATGGACCCCAAAGAGTTACTCAATTATTTACGACGGTAATGGAAATACAGGAGGAACAAAACCAGCAAATGGCAGTTACGTAGCTGGTACACCAACCTACTCAATTTCCAGCAATACTGGCCATCTAACAAAATCAGGTTATGTATTCTTAAATTGGAATACGAATAATGATGGTACAGGAACAACTTATACTGGTGGCGACGACTACGTAATAGATTCAAGCACCGCCAATTCAGTCACTCTATATGCCCAGTGGCAATTAGATTCAAATGTCTTCACTGTTTTTTATGATGCCAATGGTGGAGATGCCGGCACAACTCCAGCGGATCAGATTTTTACAACAACAGATCCTGCAATAATTTCAGATTCCAATCTTACAAAGGGTGGCAATTCATTTTTGAAATGGAACTCCCAGGCAGATGGAAATGGTATTGATTATTCTCCAGAACAGATTTATTCAAGTGCAGCTAATTTAACTTTATTTGCAATCTTTAATAGCGGCGGAGGTTCTGGAGGAAGTGGCGGAGGTTCTGGAGGAAGTGCACCGGCACCTACGGTGCCTACCACTCCGACAGAGGGTAATACCGTGACAATTAAGGGTTCAGTGAAAACTCAAGCGGAATCCAAGAAGATAATTCCAAATCAGATTGTCAAAGTAATTCAAGTAATAACGGTTGACGCTCCTATTGGCGCCGAAGTAAAAGAAGTAGAGGTTAATGGAAAAGTTATTGCGGCTAAGGTTTTGCCAAATGGTCAGATTGAGCTGACCCAATTAGTCGGTCCAAACGACAAAATCGTTGTTGTTGAATCAATTGCCGGCAAACTTGTCCCAATTCCATTACAAGATAAGAACGAACCTATCTCTTTAGCAAATGTTAACTTTGATTTTGAATCAGCTCAGTTAACAGCAAAGGCAAAGAAAATCTTAGATAAAGTAGCTGCGGTTGTTAAAGCCCACGGTTTTACTTATGTGGATTTAACGGGTCATGCAGATGTCCTAACTAGCGCAGGATTTGATAATCAGGCTCTTTCACATAATCGTGCTAAGGCTGTTAAGGCTTACCTTATTTCTAAAATAAGAAATCCGCACGTGACAATAGTGGTCGAAGGAAAAGCAGCGATTGATCCTTTGATTAATAAGGCTGATGCTAATTCGCGTGCAGTGAATCGACGGGTAGAAATTGTCGTTAGGTAGTATTCGAGAAACTTACTTTGACAATAACTTGTTATTTGGGTCATGGAATTATTTTTAGGACTTTAGCTCTTTAAACCCTAAGATTCACCCGTGCGCCCCTGTAGCCCAATGGCAGAGGCAGAGGACTTAAAATCCTCCAAGTGTG
>CAWULH010000107.1:0-2722 GCA_963923215.1 uncultured bacterium | reverse complement strand
ATTCCGCCACAAATTGCAGCAGCTATATCCGTCAAAATATCTCCAAAAAGATTATCAGTAACAACAACATCGAAGCGCTCTGGATTTGTTACAAAGAACATTGATGCTGCATCAACATGTAGGTAATCGGTTGTGACTCCTGGGAATTCCTTTGCGATATCGTTAAATGTACGTGTCCATAATGAGCCAGCCCTCGTCAAAACATTGTTCTTATGAACCAATGTCAACTTTTTACGTGGACGATTTGATGCTCTGTTAAATGCATCTCTGATTACTCGCTCTGCACCGCGACGTGTATTTAGTGACTCTTCCGTCGCAATTTCGTCTTTTGTTCCTAGTGCAAGTACGCCACCAGCACCAACGTATGGTCCTTCTGTACCTTCGCGGACAACAATAAAATCAATTGGTTTATCTGTTGCAAGAGGTGAGGTAACTCCTGGATGTAACTTCGCCGGACGTAGATTTATGTAATGATCGAATGCAAAACGAAGTTTAAGTAGTAGACCTCTCTCAAGTACACCTGATGGAACAGAGGGATCACCAACAGCACCAAGCAGAATCACATCAGCCTTTGCTAAATCTGCGAGAACAGAGTCCGGAAGTGTCTCACCAGTTTTGTGCCAGTATTTTGCGCCAAGTTCATAATTAGTTCTATTAAAAGTTAGGCCATATTTGGCTGCCACAACATCTAAAACTTTTAAGCCTTCACCAACTACTTCTGGCCCAATTCCATCTCCACCTATAACTGCAAGATTAAATGTTTTAGCCATCAGACAACCAACGTAACTGACTCAGCGAGATCGGCGCCGATCTCTTTCTTTAGTGAATCTACAACCGGAGAATCAACTGGCGAATCAACTGTGATAACCATTAATGCTTTTCCACCGGCATGATCACGTGCAATATGCATTCCTGCGATATTTACCGATACTTTTCCTAGCGCCTGTCCAACTATTCCAACGACACCAGGCTTATCGGCATAACGGAGGAATAACAAATTGTCGGTCGGTGGAAGATCTAAATCGAAGTTATCAATTGCGATGATTTTCTCAACCATGCGGATACCCATGAGAGTTCCTTTAACAACGATTGATTCACCGCTCGGAAATGCTGCGTGCAGAGCGATATATGAACGGTACATAGGCGACTCAGGATCACTATTTACTGTTGCAGTAATTCCTTTTGCTGCAGCCAACGCTGGAGTATTTACATATGTAACATCTTCAGCACCACTTGCAACAACGGCACCCTTTAATGCACTAGTCGCAAGAATAGAAACATCATGCTCTGAGATATCACCACGGACCTGTACTTCAAGTGATGAAGGAGTCTCACCCGCTATTGCACAGGCAATCTGTGACATCTTCTCAACCAGAGGAAGTGAAGGTCGGATTATTTCGTGTATTGCTCCACCTTTTACATTAACTGCATCTGGGACTAATTCACCAGATAATGCCTTACGCACTGAGATTGCAACTGCAATACCAGCACGTTCCTGTGCTTCATCTGTTGAAGCACCAAGGTGAGGAGTTGCAACTACATTATCTAAAGTAAATAGCGGAGAATCTGTACAAGGTTCGGTAGAAAATACATCTAATCCAGCACCTGCGACACGACCTTCTTTAATTGCATCGTAAAGTGCACTCTCATCAAGAACTCCACCGCGAGCGGCATTAATGATGCGTACTGATGGCTTAACTTTTGCGAGTGCTTCTTTGCCAATTAAATTTGCAGTCTCTTTTGTTTTTGGTAGGTGAATTGTTATGAAATCAGAGACCTTTAATAACTCATCTAAATCAACCAACTTAACTCCCAGTTGTGCTGCACGAGCTGGAGCTAAGTAAGGATCATAGGCAACAATATTCATTCCAAATGCTTGCATTCGGTGTGCGACAAGTTGACCAATACGACCAAAGCCAACTATTCCGAGAGTCTTCTCAAATAATTCAGCACCAGTGTATTTAGAGCGTGCCCACTTACCGTTTTTAAGAGCAGCATGGGCAGGTGAGATAAAACGAGCAGAAGCAAGTAGCAATGAGATTGCAAGTTCTGCCGCTGAAACAATATTTGACGTTGGAGCATTAACAACCATTACACCAGCAGTTGTAGCTGATGGGATATCGACGTTATCTAGCCCTACGCCAGCACGTGCAATTACCTTTAAACCTTTTGCCCATCCAATTGCTTCGCCATCCATCTTTGTTGCAGACCGAATTAATACCGCATCAACACCTTTTTCAAGTGCCGCCTTTAATTCATCACGATTTGCGCCATCGCAATTGCGCACCTCAAAGTCTGGCCCTAATGCTTCTAATGTAGCTGGGCTTAACTCTTCGGCAATAAGTACGACAGGTTTAGCCACGTGCCGCCATTCCCTCTTGATAATCAGTGTCCTTATTATTTCCGCGCACCCATGACATCATCTTCCGAAGTTCGCGACCAATAGCCTCGATCGGATGTGATTCTCCTTTTGCGCGCAAAGCTTTGAACTCTGGAGCGCCAGCATCTTGATCATCAATGAACCGCTTTGCGAAAGTTCCATTTTGAACATCAGCAAGAACTTTCTTCATATTCTCTTTAACATGAGGATCAATAACTCGTGGGCCAGAAATGTAATCACCATATTCAGCTGTATCAGAGACTGACCAACGTTGCTTAGCAATTCCGCCTTCATACATAAGGTCAACAATTAATTTCAATTCATGTAGACATTCAAAATATG
>CAWULH010000106.1:0-2775 GCA_963923215.1 uncultured bacterium | reverse complement strand
TTAAAGGATAAAACTTAAAAACTAATTAGCGACATCTCTTAAATTAAAAATTAATAAGAGAATAGCAATTGCTACGAAGGCATATCCGGAAGTAATAGATGCTGAGTGCAAGTAACTCAGATCCTTACTACCGCCATCGGCAAAATTTGCAAGATTGCCTCCGGGAAGCCATTTAGAAAATGATTTTCCAAAGAACCCGAAAAGAGTTTCAATAACTAGCATCCATACTAGACCAGCACTAATTGAAGTTATTGAAGACCGAAGTATTACTGCAAGTGCTGCGCCAAGTGAGCCGTATGCAAATGCCGCTAGCAAAACATTTCCAAGAGGAACTAGAAAATCAACACTTAAGAAATTCCATTTTCCCGTATTGATATGTCCTTTGTAAGCAAGACCAAACTCTGTTAAGCCGCTTAATAAAGCAACAGTGGTAATCATTACAGCCACAAATGTAATTTGGGCAAGAAGTTTTCCCAAAATTAAAATTGTTCGTTTTGGTTGGCGAACTAACAAATTTTTTAAAGTTCCATTGTTATATTCCTGCGCAAAATTTGCCGCAAAAAGACAGAATGAAATTATTCCGAGAAACGCTGCAATTGTTTTTGTCCCCATAAATAATCCGGAAGCCTTATTTAAATCTTGGACAATATCACCTTTCGCCTTTAACATCATTGTGACTGTCAGAGAAAGTTGAAGGATTATTACAACAGCAAAATTACTAATTATGAATCTTGGGCGGAGTAATTTTCTAATTTCGCTCTTCCAAACTCTTATCATTCGCCCACCATTTCAAAAAATGATTCTTCGAGAGTTGCTTTACGCTCACCTATGCGTTTTAAGGTAATTCCATTATCAAATGCCAATCTATTTATATTTGCCGCGATGGCAGCGCCACCTTCAATTGCAATTTCTTGATTTTCAACTTTGTATGAATATCCAGACTCATCGAGAATTTTCACTAATTTATTAACATCGACTAAATATTCAGGCTCTATAAATAAAGAAGTCCCAGATTGGCTGCCAATCAAATCTTTGGCTGAACCGCTGTAAATAATCTTTCCCTCTTTTATCATCACAACGTTTTCGGAAATTGCTTCTAATTCTGCTAGCAAATGCGAAGAAACAAATATTGTTTTACCGCCACCTGCAAGTTTCTTAATTAAATTTCTAATTTCAAGTATTCCATTTGGATCCAGTCCATTTGTTGGTTCATCTAACATTAAAAGTTGAGGATCCGGAAGTAGGGCTGCGGCAATTCCTAAACGTTGTTTCATACCTAATGAGTAGGTTTTAAATTTTGAATTTGCTCTATCTTCAAGGCCAACTAAACGTAATAGTTCATAAACACGATCGGTTGAGATACCACCTAAATCAGCAAGTACTTTTAAATTTGCAGCGCCACTTAAAAGTGGATAAAAAGAGGGTCCCTCAATCATTGCTCCAATTTTTGGAAGATATTCATATGAATTTGAAGAACCGAGAACTTCAATATCGCCAGTTGTTGGCTTAATTAATCCCAGAAGTGCTCTAATTGTTGTTGTTTTTCCCGCACCATTTGGGCCAATAAATCCACAAATAATTCCTGATGGAACTTCGAAAGTTGCATTATCAACTGCAAGACGCCCATCGTATTCTTTAGACAATCCTCGTACGCTGATAGCGCTTTTCACAACAGGTATGTTAACCATTTATCTCCACAATAGGGCCATGAGCACTTACCCTGTGGATACGCCATACGTACTTAATTAGGGATTTAGAAAGAGCGCTCCAATAACAAGCGCAAGCGAGAATGCGCTTAAATAAGTGATTGACCATTGAAATAATCGCGATGCTGCTTTCTCAGATTCTGCTCCATGTAAGTCTTTTACCTGACGTAGAAACTGTAAACCCAATAAAAGAGTAAGAATAAAAATAGACCAGTGTAATTTCGCTGACCATACGGTTGCTAATGAAACTAAAACCATTGCAATTGAGTGAAACCAAGTCTGATTCCTTACTGACTTAAGTGGTGCAACTACAGGAAGCATTGGTATTCCAGCAGCGGAGTAATCATCCTTATATTTAATTGCTAACGCCCAAAAATGAGGAGGTGTCCAGAAAAATATAACCAAGAAGAATAACCATGCAGTAAGTGAGAGGGTGTTTGCTATCGCCGCCCAACCAATTAGAACGGGCATACAACCTGCTATCCCACCCCAGACAATGTTTTGATCTGTTCTACGCTTCAAAACTATTGTGTAACCAAATACGTAAATGACTATTGCTGCCGCAGTCAAAACGGTAGTAAGTACATTTGTAAATATAGAGAACATTGTTAGAGAGATTATTGTTATAGCGGAAGCGAAATAAAAAGCATTAGTTGCAGATATTTCACCACTTACAATTGGACGCTTTGCAGTTCGAGCCATTAATCGATCAGAATCTATTTCAATAATCATGTTAAAAGCATTAGATGCGCCCGCAGCAAGAGTTCCACCTATCAAAGTAACCAACGTAATTTTTAATGAAGGAACTCCCCTTGCAGCCAAGAAGAGCGCTGGAAGCGTGGTGACAAGTAATAGTTCAACCACCCGCAACTTCATAAGTGCTAGGTACGGTTTCACGCGATTAGATTACTCAATTAATAGTTGGTGGCGAAGCAATAGTTCCAAGCATTCGATCGATTGCAATTCGAGCTTGTGCCCGATATCTCTCATAAGGTTTAACATGATCCGCAATAACTGCAAATGCATACTTCTGATTTCCAACATCTACATATCCAGCCAAACTTACTGA
>CAWULH010000105.1:0-2782 GCA_963923215.1 uncultured bacterium | reverse complement strand
TTCTTGCAACGGGAAATATAAAAGTAAAGCCAGATACTGTCCGTATTAATGCAACAACTTCAAATATTGCTGAAAGTAGCAAGATTGCATTGAGTAATACAAATGCACTTTCAAGCAAAGTGAGATCAGTTTTATCTTCTAATTCGATAGCCAAGAACTATATAAAGAGTAGCGCCATCACGGTTTTTCCAGAATATAACTACACTGCAGATAAAGGGTCAGTATTAGTTGGTTACAAGGCTTCCCAAACATTCGAGATAATCGTGAGAAATGCTTCGAGTTCAGGTAAATTAGTTGATGCACTTGTAGGAGAAGTCGGTGACGGCTTAACGATTGATGGAGTCACACCGTACGTATTTGATCAGAGTGTTGCTTCAGCAAATGCAAGAGTTGCAGCCGTGAAGCAGGCCCGAGTTAAAGCAACTTCTTATGCAAAATTACTTGGAGTTCAACTAGGTAAAATAATCAACTTGGAAGAGAGTGGTTCAACTTCACAACCTCCATTGATGATGTCTGCTGCTAAATCTGATTCTGGTGGAACAGTTGTTGATTTAGGCATGCAAGATATTTCGGTCAATATAAGTACCAAGTGGGCAATTAATTAAATCCAAGAGCTAAACCACATATGGTCCAGCCAGGAGTTGTAGGGAATATTCACCCCATAATAGAGCGGCATAAAGTAAAGAAAATTAATTAAATAAACGCCACCGATTGCTATTGCAAAGATTTTTCGACGCTTTAATTGGAAGTCATCTTTGGCGGAATTAAAGTATTTGGATAGTAAATAAATAAGTATAAGAATTAAAAATGGTTCAAATGAGATTACATAAAAAGTGAACATGGTTCGCTTTTGAAAGAAGAACCATGGAAGATAACCTCCCCCGACTACTGTAATTAAGAGCCCGGCAACTAAGTCGCGATTGCTTAACCAGATCCCAATCACTGCAACTAGTGCAATAGCCATACTCCAATAAAGAAGTGGAGTTCCTAATGCCAGGACTTCTTTGGAGCAGCTACTTGCGCCACAACCGTTTGGCGTCTTGTAATAAAAGGATGTTGGCCTACCCATGATTAACCAACTCCATGGATTTGCCATATAAGGGTGCTTCTCAGTTAAGCCCGCATGGAAATTTAGAATTTCAGAGTGGTAATGCCAGAAAGATTTTAAGATATTCGGTGAATATTTACGATCCCATCCAATCTCTGTAACAAACCATCCAGTCCAGGAGATCAAATAAGTTAGAAGTGGAATTAAACCAAACTCAACAAATCTTGTCGGGATATCTTCTGTAATAACTTCTTTAATTGGATTATCAGTAGGTGTCTGTCTTCTCTGATTCCAGTCAAGAATAAGAACTAAAATTGCTAGCGCAATAGTGAAGTAGAGACCCGACCATTTAGTTCCACAGGCAAGACCCAATGCAATTCCAGCAATCCAATAGTTACCTGAAATTATTGCAAGGACCGCGCATTGGATAAAGAACATTAAGAAAATATCAAGAAGTGCAGTTCGAGAATGGACTAGATGTAAACCGTCTACCAGAATTAAAAAAGCGGCGGCAATACTTAAGAATTCTGAATTAAATAATTTTTTTGCTGTGAAATATATAAGAGTGACTGAGAGGGATCCGATTATTGCCGCACTTATTCGCCATCCAAATTCGTTATAACCAAACAATTTAATTCCAAATGCAATCAGCCATTTACCGACTGGGGGATGAACAATGAATTCTGCAGAATTTTTCCGGGAATCGATTTCGACACCATGAAGAAGAAGGGAGTTAGCATTCTTTGCGTAGTAAACCTCGTCGAAAATAAATCCCTTTGGATAGCCAAGTGACCAGACCCTTTGGATGAAGGCGATGAATGTCAGTGAGAGTGCCAGCGTCCAATCACGAGCTACGCGGGTCATAGGTAAAGAGTAAACCTGAGAGAATCTTCCAGTGTTAATCCTTGCTGCTACTCCGCTAGGAAATCCCCTAGATGCATCACAATCTCTTAAGGATGCAATAGTTAGTGCCAAATATATTGCGGCAGAGGATTCAAGAAAATTTTCCCGACTCTGTTCAGATATTGGTGTTAAATACAATGGAAAAATAATTTCATTCTTTGAAGGTAATGAGAATGAACGTATTGAAGAATTAACCGAGATTCTTAAAAGTGGTTCCGATCTATTAGTCGTTACTGATGCCGGAATGCCTGGAGTTAGTGATCCCGGATATCGATTAGTCCGTGCTGCAGTTGAAGCAAATATTCTGGTGAAAGTAATTCCAGGACCAAGTGCAGTAACAACTGCCTTATTACTATCTGGATTACCGACCAATCGTTTCTGTTTTGAAGGATTTATCCCAAGAACTAGTGGTACAAGAGTTTCTTGGTTTGAAGATTTGGTAAACGAACCACGGACGATGATTTTCTTTGAAGCACCACATCGTTTAATTGAATCTTTAGAAGATGCTGCAAAAGTATTTGGAGAGAATCGTGAAGGTGCAATCTGCCGAGAAATAACAAAGAATTATGAGGAGGTAGTACGTGGTCCGCTTTCACACCTTTTGGCTTGGGCAAAGTCAAAAGAGATACTTGGTGAAATAACCATTGTTCTAGCAGGATTTGATTCGACTAATCTGGAATTCTCAAATCAAGATTTAGTTAATCAAGTCCTGAAAATCGAGGATGCTGGGTTAAGTAGAAAAGAAGCTATCGCTGAAGTTGCAAAGGTCACCGGTGTCTCTAAGCGGACTATCTTTGATGCGATGGTGGAACATAAGTCTTCAGAAGGTAA
>CAWULH010000104.1:0-2786 GCA_963923215.1 uncultured bacterium | reverse complement strand
CGTTCAAATCCAGTTTTCTTTGATGAACTTTCAAAGCAAATGGAATTGGCTTACCTAAAGGCTATTGATGCTGCAATTATTTCAGGTCTAACTTCTGGTGGAACTCTTGGAACAAAGAACTACACACAGAACTCAGCAGGTATTATTGATTATGTTTCAACAGAATCACCACTTGCTTACTCAGGCACTTCATACTTTGCAAGAAATATCTTGACAGGTACAGGATTCTGGACAGCACTTCTAGGTGCAACAGATTCAACAGGTCGCCCAATTTATAACGCTTCTAACCCTTGGAACAACGCTGGTGAAACTAATCCTTCATCTATCCGCGGCAATGTTCTTGGTTTAGATCTATATGTTGATTACCAAGCAGTTTCAGACCTTACTGACAATGCTGCATTTATCATTGCACCAGAGGCAGCAACTTGGTACGAGTCACCAACTTCTTATTTCTCAGTAAATAACGTTGGAAATATGCAAGTACAAATGGCGATTTACGGATTTGGCTCATTGCTTGTTAAGCAAGCCAAGGGTATCCGCCGTTGGAACGTTGCTTAATTTAGTTAATAACTAAAGAGAACGGAACTGGTCGGGTTAGAAGCCCTGCCCGACCAGATTCCCGCACAAAGGAGAAAATATGGCAGCGACTTATGTGACACCTACCCAACTTCGCTCTGCCCTAGGCATAGGCTCTCTTTATGATGATGCAACTTTGGAAACAGCGTGTGAGTCAGCGCAAAATATTATTTCCAAAATGCTTTGGAAAAATACTTATCCAGTCGTAGGTGCAGGTATTTATAACAATTATGCGTATTTATCTTTGGCTACTGCTGGGGCTTTTGTCGCGGGGCAGACTATTACCGTCTCGGGCTGTGGAGCGACATATAACGGATCTAGAACCATTACAAGCACATATCCATGGACTCCCAATTCAGGGTCATTTCCTTATTTTACTTTCTATCCGTGGAACACACTCAACTATCCTAGGGGTTTTTCCCTTATACAATTCGCGCTTACTCACTCGGATGAAAATTATCATCTTATTACACCCTACGGCCAAGTAGAAGGCACAGAGTACGGCGATGCCGTTGATTATTCAGCCGTGCCGGAAATCCAAGAAGCTTCTTTAATGATTGCCATTGATATTTGGCAAGCACGTCAGCAAAGCAATGCTGGCGGTATTTCACCAGATTTTACTCCTAGTCCATATCGCATGGGCAACACAGTTTTAGCGCGGGTGCGTGGTTTAATTAGTCCATATTTATCACCCCGCGGCATGGTTGGGTAAATGTCAGTTGCCGTCACCCAACTTCGCTCAACCATAGCCGCCGCTTTAGATAATGCTGGCGTATGGTCGGTTTATTCATATCCACCAGCCAGTCCTACGGCTAATTCAGTAATCGTTCAACCTGATGATCCGTATTTAGAACCAACAAATCAAAATTTTAATACAGTCGAACCGACTGCAAATTTCATAATCACAATGATTGTTCCAATGTTCGACAATCAAGGAAACCTGCAAGGCATAGAGGATTTTATGGTGCAGGTATTTAATAAACTTTCAACTTCGGGATTACATTTTGCCGTTGGAAATATATCCGGCGTTAAGGTGCTTGGAGTTGATTCAGGCCAGATGTTATCGGCAGATATGCAGATAAATCTAATGACAAGTTGGAGTTAAAAATGGCACTATCAGAAGAAGATTTGGCTTTCTTGAAGAAGATAGGCCAAATTGTAGAAACACCTAAAGAAGAACCTAAGAAAGCCGAGGATAAGTAAAAATGGCAGTTATGCTAAACAATAAGGTTGGCATCAAGATTAACTCTGTTGATCTATCTGACCACGTCACAAATGTTTCCCTTAACCGCAACTTCGATGAACTTGAAGTGACAGCGATGGGCGATACATCACATAGATTCGTAAAGGGTCTTGAAGCATCAACTCTTCAATTAGACTTCCTTAGCGATACCGCAGCTGCCAGCGTTAATGCAACGCTTCAATCAGCATGGGGTACAACAGTCGCATTTTCATTATTACAAGATAAAACTGCTGCTGTTTCAGCAACCAATCCACTTATTACAGGTACAATACTTGTAAATAAAACACAAGATATCAATGGTGCAACCGGAGATATCGCAAAGCAATCCATTACATTTACAGTCAATGGTGCAACAACAGTAGCATCATCAGGTACATTCTAAGGAGATAAATTGAGGTTAAAAATCGTCAGGGCTTCTGGAGAGGAAACAATCCACGAAATAACCCCTTCTATTGAATATGCGTTCGAACAGTACGCAAAAAAGGGCTTCTACCGAGCATTCAGCGAAGATCAGAAACAGTCAGATGTTTATTGGTTAGCGTGGGAATGCCTTCGTAAATCCGGTATTACAGTACCAACTTTCGGGGCTTCCTTTATGGATACTTTGGCTAAGGTCGAAGTACTAGGAGATGAAGATAACCCAAATTCCTAAGGCGCGGTACGCTCACTCGGTTCATAGCCGAATTAGCGGTTGAGACAGGAATCGCGCCTAGCGAATTATTAAGTTTAGACAGAGAAATGCTAAATATGTTAGCAACTGTTATAGAAGAGAGAGCAGACAAGGTCAGAAATGCCAATCGTAGTCGTAGGCCTTAAAGAGGCTCAAAAGGCTATGAGAGCATTACAGCCTATTCTTGATAAAGAACTTAAAAAAGAATTAAAAATTTTATTGAATCCAATTGTTAAAAAAGCCCAAGGTTATGTTCCAATGACAATTCATGGGCTTTCTAATTGGATAGATGAAAGC
>CAWULH010000103.1:0-2791 GCA_963923215.1 uncultured bacterium | reverse complement strand
AATACCAATTGACCGAAGCGCGGCAACACTGTGTTGAGTTGGTTTAGTCTTTAATTCTCCGGATGGGCCGATGTAAGGAACAAGTGAGACATGGAGATAAAAAACATTTTCACGGCCAACATCGCGGCGCATCTGCCGGGCGGCTTCTAAAAATGGTTGTGATTCGATGTCTCCGACAGTTCCACCTATTTCAGTAATTACGATATCAATATCTGGACCCGCCATTGCCCTGATGCGTTCTTTTATTTCATTTGTAATGTGTGGAATCACTTGAACAGTGTCGCCCAAATATTCGCCCCGCCTCTCTTTGGCGATGACATTTGAATAAACTTGGCCCGTAGTCACGTTCGCTGAACCATGCAGATTTCTATTTAAAAATCTTTCGTAGTGCCCAATATCTAAATCAGTTTCAGCTCCGTCATCAGTAACAAAAACTTCACCGTGCTGGAATGGATTCATCGTTCCCGGATCAACATTGATGTAGGGATCCAGTTTCTGCATAGTTACACGAAAACCTCGGAGAGTTAACAGTCTTCCTAAACTTGAGGCTGTGAGTCCTTTACCTAAACTTGAGGCGACGCCACCCGTTACGAATAAATGCTTAGTCACGTGGCCACTCACGGAGGATTATCTTATCGCTGAATTGCCAACCATTTCTAACAGCTCGCGTGCGTGTTCACGAGCGGTTTCTGATGATTCTTGCCCACTTAGTAAACGTGCGATTTCAATTGCACGTTCCTCACCTGTGACGGGGAATACTGAACTTTCAACTACATCTCCATTATCGCTTTTTTCTACCACCAGATGGTTCTTAGCCCAGACGGCAACTTGAGGTAAATGAGTAACCACTACAACTTGTGAAGAGTTTGCAACGGTAGCCAATTTTCTTCCTACCTCTATTGCAGCTTTTCCACCAACACCAGAATCAACTTCATCAAATATAAATGTACCAATCTGTGAAATTTGTGAAAGAACAACTTCAATCGCAAGCATTACACGTGAAAGTTCGCCCCCAGAAGCACTCTTGCTTAAAGGAGATAATTTTGCAGATTTATGACTTGCAAAATTAAATTGGACTGTATCAACACCAAAATTTCCAAGTTTAGATTCTTCGAGATTTTCCGGCACCTCAACAGAAATCTCAAGCATTGAGCCAGTGAGTGCCAAATCTGAGAACTCTCTTGTTATGTCCTCGGAGGCTTTCTTTGCTGCCTTCTTTCGCGACTCGGATAATTCTTGCGCAAATTTGAATAGTAATTCCTTCTCCTTTTTTAACTCTTTTGCAAGCTCACCCAATCTCTCTTCTCCACCACTTAAATCTTCAATCTGGGCTTTAGCAGATTTCGCTTCCATGACAAGACTGTTAATAGATTCATTCTTCTCTTCATTTTTGCCAAATCTCTTTACTAATCCATTTAACTCTGCTTTTCGACTCTGTAAATAATCAAACCTTGCAGGATCGGCATTAAGTGTTTCCTTGTAACGCTCTAGATCGGATATCACATTTTGAATAGTACGAAGACCATCTTTAAACTCACCAGCAATAGTTGATAGTTCCTTATCTAAATTGGCACCAATTTGTAAAGATTTCAACGAACTCTGTAGACCACTTGTTAGATTTGAATCTTCGCCATTTAAAATCTCCAAAGCAATCACCACGGAACGATTCAAATCTTCTACTGCCTCTAATTTAGAGATTTCATTACTGATTTCATCGTAGATATTCTCCGAAAGTTCAAATTTCTTTGAAATATCAGTGATTTCTTTTAAGCGGGAAATTTCAGAATCACGGTTTTTTAAAGCTTTTTCCAATTCGACTAATCTATTTTTGGCTTCTTTGAACTTCAATAACTGGTTCTGATATTCATTGAGAATTTCTTCGTTTCCTGCATATAGATCTATTAACTCTCGCTGAACACTTTCCTTAGCAAGGCGCAATGATGATGATTGGGCATGAATTTCGATTAATTCCTCGCCAATAGACGCCAAGGTCGCTGCTGGAACTGGCGCACCACCAAGAGACGCTTTGCTCTTTCCATCGGAAGTTACAGTTCTAGTGATTAGCAAAATATTATCTTCAACGCTTCCGCCGAGCTCTTCAACAATTTCAGAAAATTTCCTATTTACTTCAAATTCAGCAGCGACAAGAAGTCGATCACTTCCGTTGCGAACTAATTTCGCATCTGCTTTGCCACCTAAGATTAATTGAAGGGCAGTAAGTACCATTGTTTTGCCGGCTCCAGTCTCTCCGGTTAAAACATTTAATCCGTCTACTAGATTTATTGTGGCAGATTCAATCACTCCTAGATTCTTAATCTGAATCGATAAGAGTTTGCTATGCCCCTTCACCGCGCCAACCTTCAATTGGTAACTTAAATTTTGCTACTAGACGATCAGTGAAAACGGAATCATCAATGTGGGCAAGGCCTACCTTCCATGGATCTTTAGTAACAACAACTCGATCACCTTCCAAAAGTTTAACTTTGCGAATTCCATCTGCTGATATTTCAGCCCTTTCGGACTCAACGTCAATAACTACCGTAGAATTTGGGGAAACCACCATGGGATCAGAGAAAAGTGCATGAGCCGCTAGTGGTAATAAAACAATCGCATCTACTTCAGGCCAGACCACTGGGCCACCAGCAGAAAATGCGTATGCTGTTGAGCCAGTTGGTGTTGAGCAAATAACTGCATCGCATCCCCATCTTGATAACGGACGATTATCAATTTGAACAAAGAGTTCAACTAAAGAAGTCTCACTTCTCTCCACAACAATTTCATTTAATGCCCA
>CAWULH010000102.1:0-2810 GCA_963923215.1 uncultured bacterium | reverse complement strand
ATGCACTACGTATCAAGAAGGAAGCAGCGGAAGGCGCTCCTGCTGTAAAGGCAGAGGCACCAGCAGCACCAGTTGCAGAAGCAACAGCAGTGGCTGAAGAACCAGCAACTGAAACCCCAGCGGCTGAAGATTCAGCAGAGTAAGAAAAGGAAAAATAAAAATGGCAAAGCTAAGTCAAGATGATTTGTTAGCACAATTTAAGGAAATGACTCTCGTTGAACTTAACGATTTTGTTAAGGCTTTCGAAGCAGAGTTCGAAGTAACTGCAGCTGCTCCAGTAGCAGTTGCTGCAGCAGGTGGCGCAGCCGCAGGTGGCGCAGCTGATGCAGGTCAAGATGAGTTCTCACTTATTCTTGAAGATGCTGGTTCACAGAAGATTGCAGTTATTAAGGAAGTTCGTAACATCAACTCAAGCCTTGGTCTTAAGGAAGCAAAGGATCTTGTTGATGCAACTCCTGCAACTCTTATTGAGAAGGGCACAAAGGAAGCAGTTGATAAGGCAAAGGCAGCTCTTGAAGCAGCTGGCGCAAAGGTCTCTGTTAAGTAATTCCATTACTTTAGAAAAGGGCTCCGAAAAGGAGCCCTTTTTTTATGCTTAAAATCTATTCAATTTGCCCTAGGGGTGTGGGCGCCGATAACCTACGGCTTCCGCATTTCACGAAAAAACCAGTATTGGGCATATAGCGGCCTTGACCTGGTGGTAGCCGTGCGTTATCTATCTGGAGGAATTTTGGCCGCATCGAAGTCAAAGTCATTTGCACCAGCCCGCGTTTCATTCGCAAAAATCCGTGAACCACTCGAAGTACCAAACTTATTAGCGCTACAACTTGAGAGCGTTGATTGGTTACTTGGTAACGATGCTTGGCGTGCACGTCTTGCGATTGCAGAGAAGTCAGGCCGTGGTGAAGTACCTAAGCAATCTGGTTTGGAAGAAATCTTTGAAGAGATTTCACCAATCGAAGATATTCAAGGAACGATGTCACTCTCATTCCGTGATCACCGATTCGAACCACCTAAGTATTCAATAGCTGAATGTAAAGAGCGCGACATTACTTACAGCGCACCTCTATTCGTAACTGCAGAGTTTATGAATAACGTGACTGGTGAAATTAAGTCACAGACAGTATTCATGGGTGATTTCCCACTTATGACTCCTCGCGGAACTTTCGTTGTTAATGGAACAGAGCGTGTAGTTGTCTCACAGATTGTCCGTTCTCCAGGTGTTTACTTTGAGCGAACAATTGAAAAAGCATCTGATAAAGATGTTTTGACTTCAAAAATTATCCCAAGCCGTGGTGCCTGGTTAGAGTTTGAAGTTGATAAGAAAGATTTGGTCGGTGTCCGTATCGATCGTAAACGTAAACTTTCAGTAACTGTATTCCTAAAAGCTCTTGGCTGGACTTCAGATCAGATCCGTGAGCAATTTAGTGATTATGAATCAATGATGCAGACACTTGATAAGGACAATGTCGAGACTCAAGATGATGCGCTTCTTGATATTTATCGTAAGTTGCGTCCAGGTGAGCCGCCAACAAAGGAAGCATCACAGGCACTTATCGAGAATCTATATTTCAATCCAAAGCGTTATGACCTTGCAAAGGTTGGACGTTTCAAAGTTAATAAGAAACTAGGACTTGAACTTCCACTTGCAAAGGGTCTTCTAAATATTGAAGATATCGTTGCAACACTTCGTTATCTAGTTGCACTACATCGCGGCGATGCGTTGATGGAGTACGGCAAGGAAGTTCGTGTTGAAGTTGACGATATTGATCACTTTGGTAACCGTCGTCTCCGTACTGTTGGTGAATTAATTCAGAACCAAGTACGTACTGGTCTTTCTCGTATGGAGCGCGTAGTTCGCGAACGTATGACTACTCAAGATGTCGAAGCAATTACTCCTCAAACATTGATCAACATACGTCCAGTTGTTGCATCGATTAAAGAGTTCTTCGGAACATCTCAACTTTCACAGTTCATGGATCAGACAAATCCACTTTCAGGAATGACACATAAGCGTCGTCTCTCTGCACTTGGGCCTGGTGGTCTTTCACGTGAGCGAGCAGGTTTCGAAGTTCGTGACGTTCACCCATCTCACTATGGACGTATGTGTCCAATTGAGACTCCAGAAGGTCCGAATATCGGACTTATCGGTTCACTTGCAACATATGGTCGGGTAACTCCATTTGGATTTATTGAGACTCCTTATCGCAAAGTTGTTAAAGGTAAAGTCACTGATCAGATTGATTACTTAACAGCTGATGAAGAAGATGAGCACGTCATTGCGCAGGCAAACGCGCCTCTAACTGAAGATAATCACTTTGCAGAACCGCGCGTACTTGTACGTCGTCGTGGTGGCGAAGTTGAATTTATTCACGCTGACGAAGTTGATTACATGGATGTTTCACCACGACAGATGGTTTCAGTTGCAACTGCGATGATTCCATTCCTTGAGCACGATGATGCCAACCGTGCGTTGATGGGTTCAAATATGATGCGTCAAGCAGTTCCACTTCTCCGTGCCGAAGCGCCATTTGTTGGTACTGGTATGGAATTCCGCGCAGCGGTTGATGCCGGTGATGTATTACTTGCTAATGCATCTGGTGTTGTTACTGAAGTTTCTGCAAATGAAGTAACTGTTCTTGGTGATGATGGCAAGAGTGAGACTTACTTCCTTGAGAAGTTCACTCGTTCAAACCAAGGAACATCACGTAATCAGAAGGTAGTAGTAACTAAGGGACAGAAGATTGAAGCAGGACAGGTAATTGCTGATGGTCCATCAACTCAAATGGGTGAGATGGCACTTGGTAAGA
>CAWULH010000101.1:0-2823 GCA_963923215.1 uncultured bacterium | reverse complement strand
AGCTTGCTCAACGGTCACTTTAGATAAATCTTCCAGGTCTCTAAATGGACCACCACTTGCCGTCAGAATCATTTTATTTACTTCAGTTGCCTTGCCCGCTCTTAGCGCTTGATATAACGCTGAGTGCTCTGAATCAACAGGGATAATATTTTCTCGGCCATACTTCATTACTAAATCGCCGCCGGCAACTAGAGATTCCTTATTAGCCAAAGCCACTTTATTTCTGGCTGCAAGTGCGCAAAGAGTGGCGCTCAATCCAATCGAACCAGAAATTCCATTTAAGACTATTTCGCAATCCATTGCTGCCAGATCATTTGCCGCTTCGATACCGGTACCAACTTTTGCGCCAAACTTTTTACCTTGAGCTTGAAGTAACTCAGCGTTCTTTCCGCCGGCGGCAAGCCCAACTACTTTGAATCGATCTGGATTTGCCTCAATAATTTCAAGGGCCTGTATGCCTATTGATCCCGTTGAACCGAGAATCACAACTCTCTGCATCCCTTGCACTCGTTGATTCTAATAGAATCTACTTATGAGTTCTGGACCAAATATTGCGCAAGAGCGCCGGGTAGTAACTGCAATTCCTGGCCCAAAATCGGAAGCGATGATAAAACGTCGTGCTGAAGCCGTCTCTTCTTCTCTTGGTATGGCTATTCCAGTAGTAGTTGAAAAAGCTGGCGGCGGAGTAATTGTTGATATCGATGGAAACTCAATTATTGATCTGGGTGCCGGAATCGCTGTAGTTAACGTTGGTAATTCGGCGGAACGCGTTGTAAAAAATGTAATCGAACAAGTAAATGCATTTACACACACTTGTTTCATGATTGCGCCATACGCAGGATATATAGAAGTATGCGAAGCATTAAATCGTCTTCTTCCAGGAGATTTTAAGAAGAAATCAATTCTGCAGAATTCTGGTGCAGAAGCGTTAGAGAATGCCGTAAAAGTTGCGCGTGCTTATACAAAGCGATCCGCAGTTGTAGTTTTTGAACACGGCTATCACGGCCGAACAAATTTGACCATGGGAATGACTGCAAAAAATATGCCGTACAAAGAAGGCTTTGGGCCATTCGCTGGTGAGATTTATCGAATGCCGATGGCATATCCATTCCGTTGGAATGGCGATGAATCAAAAGTTGCGGAAGAGGCGCTTGAGATTGTTACACATAAAATTGAAAAGGAAATTGGCGCCAAGAATGTTGCAGCAATTGTTATTGAGCCAATTCAAGGTGAGGGCGGATTTATCGTCCCACCTAAAGGCTTTATCCCTGGCTTACTTAAATTTGCAAAAGATAACGGGATCGTTTTTGTAGCAGATGAAGTTCAGACCGGATTTGCTCGTACTGGAAAGATGTTTGCAATGGAACATGAAGGGGTTGCTGCAGATATAACCACAACTGCAAAAGGTATTGCTGGTGGCTTCCCACTTGCTGGTGTAACTGGACGTGCCGAAATTATGGATAGCGTTCATGCTTCTGGCCTTGGCGGAACTTTCGGAGGAAATCCAATCTCTTGCGCTGCAGCTCTTGGGGCTATCGCAACAATTGAAGAAGAGAAATTGGTAGATCGCGCAAATGTAATCGGAAAGATTATGGTCGATGCATTAAATGACATGGCAAAGAAATACAAGGTTATTGGCGAAGTCCGTGGTCGTGGTGCGATGCAAGCAATTGAATTGGTAATTCCGGGAAGTAAGGAACCAAATTCTGATGCGATGAATAAGGTAATTAAATACTGTCAGCAAAAGGGCGTATTGATTCTCTCTGCAGGTACCTATTCAAATGTAATTAGATTGCTCCCACCGCTTGTGATTCCTGAGAATCTTTTGCGTGAAGGATTATCAATCCTGGATGAAGCTTTCGCCTCGCTTTAATCTAAATTAACGATCTAGCAAGTTACGAGTAGGTTGGTACTTGCCACCCTTTTTCCGTAGTGCAATTGAAGATAAGACTTCTAAAACGATTCGATTTGCAAGTAATGAGGTTATATCTGCGTGGTCATACGCTGGTGAAACTTCGACAATATCAACACCAACAATTGGAAGTTCCGTACAAATTCTTCTGACTGCTTCTATTAATTCACGGGATGTCATTCCACCAGGTTCAGGTGTGCCAGTACCCGGAGCCATTCCGGGATCGACAACATCAATATCAACCGATAAGAAAACTCCTTCGGTCCCCTCAGTTAAAGTTTTAAAAGATTCGTTTAGAACTACATCCATTCCTCGATGATGAATTTCAGTCATTTCATAGGAGCGCATCTTCTGATCGCGCATCCAATTTAAAGTCTCATTATCTGGCCAGTAACCACGAAGGCCCAACTGCAAAAATTTATCTCCACGCACAGCTCCAGATTCAATAAGTCTGCGCATTGGAACTCCATGTCCCACCAAAGCGCCCCATTGATCTGTTCCGGTATCGGCGTGAGCATCAAAATGGATCATGGAAACTTTTCCATGACCTAATACATTTGCAATACCCTTTACATCTGCAGATGCAATTGAATGATCTCCACCAAGAATAAATGGAATAACTCCGGCCCTTGCCAATTTCTCAGTAGCCTTCTCAAGTCTGTTTAGTGAATCAGTTAAATCATTTGGAGGCATTAACACGTCGCCAGCGTCAAAAATTCTTAGATCTTTGAGTCCGTCAACCCGCATATTTAAATGTGGTCGCTCACTTCCGTGAGAAATATAGTCCGTACCCCGAATTGATTGTGGACCCATCTTTGTACCTGAGCGATATGTGGTTCCAGAATCAATTGGCGCACCCAAAATAACTACATCAGCACCAGCATAACTTTTTGGATCTTCAATATCGCATC
>CAWULH010000100.1:0-2824 GCA_963923215.1 uncultured bacterium | reverse complement strand
TGAAAGCACTTTAGATCCAGATTTGGCGATTGGAAAATTAGCATCTGTTATAAAGGCAGAATGCAAAAAAAATAATTTAGCACTTCCAAAAATTTCTATAGAACCGGGTCGTGCAATTAGTGGTCCTACCACCACAACTCTTTATGAAGTTGGCACAACAAAACATATTGAATTAGATGGTGGTCAAATGCGCAATTACATTTCAGTTGATGGAGGCATGAGCGACAATATTCGTACTGGACTTTATGGCGCTGAATATATGGCGATTCTTGCAAATCGAACTTCTTCTGAAGTTGAAATTCAATCTAGATTAGTTGGAAAACATTGCGAAACTGGTGACATTATTATTCGTGATCTCTTATTACCAAGTGATGTGAAACCTGGAGATTTAATAGCAACTCCGGCGACTGGTGCTTATGGTCGATCAATGGCAAGTAATTACAACCACATTCCGCGTCCTGCTGTAGTTGCAGTTAAAGATGGAAAAGCCCGCTTAATTTTGCGACGCGAGAGTACAGAAGACCTTCTAGCCCTCGATGTAAGTGAAGTCGGTCGCGAGCTTAAGTAAAGATATAGGAGAATATCCGGGTGAGTTCACCCAAGGTTCTTAAAGTTGGAATGCTCGGCTGCGGCGTAGTCGGCTCTGATGTTGCACGCCTGCTCGCGAGTAATGCTGAAGATCTTGCTGCCCGCGCTGGTGCAAAAATAGAACTCGACAAAATTGGCGTCCGCAACTTAAATAGAACTGGCGTTCCAGTAAATCTGCTAACAACTGACCTTGAATCAATTGTTAAAGATCCAAATATTGATTTAATAATAGAAGTAATTGGTGGCATCGAGCCGGCAAGAACTTTAATTTTAGAAGCATTAAAAAATAAGAAATCAGTTGTGACAGCAAATAAAGCATTGCTTGCAAAACATGGTGCGGAATTATTTGAAGCAGCAGATAAAAACGGTGTCGATTTATATTATGAAGCAGCGGTAGCGGGTGCTATTCCTATTCTTCGACCAATGCGGGAATCTCTTGTTGGTGACCATGTACTTCGTGTTATGGGTATTGTTAATGGAACTACTAATTTCATTCTTACAAAGATGGATGAATCCGGATCCCCATTTGCTGATGCCTTAAAGGAGGCACAAGCACTTGGTTTTGCTGAGGCTGATCCGACTGCAGATGTCGAAGGGTTTGATGCGGCTGCTAAAGCGGCAATATTGGCCAGCCTGGCCTTCCATACTCGAGTAACTGATAGCGATGTATTTCGTGAAGGAATAACAAAAATTACTTCAACTGATGTCGCAGTTGCAAAGTCATTAAATCTAATTATTAAATTACTTGCAATAGCTGATTTAAATTCAAATGGTGAAATTGCAGTCAGGGTGCACCCAACTCTGATTTCCAGAAGTCATCCACTTGCTGCAGTACGTGAATCTTTTAATGCGGTATTTGTAGAGGCTGAATCTGCTGGCGAACTTATGTTTTACGGTCGCGGTGCCGGTGGTGCGCCAACTGCATCTGCAGTACTTGGCGATCTAGTGGCAGTTGCAAGACATAAAGTTATGGGAAGCCAAGGTCCTCGTGAATCAGGATATGCAGATCGAAAGATTGCTCCGATGGGATCTAATACAACTCGTTATTTGATTAGGTTAGATGTTGCGGATAAGCCAGGCGTACTTGCAAAAGTAGCCGAAACATTTGCCAAGAGTGAAGTTTCAATTCAGACAGTTCGCCAAAATGGACGCGGCGAAGATGCTGAATTAATTGTTATGACACATAAAGCAACAGACGCGGCACTTGCCAAAACAGTGGAGGGATTGAAAAACCTTGATAGCGTGAAGGGCGTTGAGAGCGTACTGCGAGTAGAGGGAAAAATTAATTGAGTTTATTTTCTAGAAAACGTGGTGCGCATCAGTGGCGTGGTGTAATTGAAGAGTATCAAAATCGTTTACCGGTTACATCTAAAACTCCAGTAATTTCTTTACGAGAGGGCGGCACACCTCTAGTTCAAGCTGGGACATTATCTGCAATGTTAGATAATGAAATTTGGCTAAAAGTTGAAGGTGCCAATCCAACTGGTTCATTTAAAGATCGTGGCATGACAATGGCAATCTCTAAAGCAGCAGAAGATGGAGCTAAGGCAGTCATCTGTGCTTCGACCGGAAATACTTCAGCCTCTGCAGCTGCTTATGCAACGAAAGCAGGTATGCGTCCGGTTGTACTTGTTCCGCAAGGAAAAATTGCTATGGGTAAGTTGGCACAGGCAATTGCACATGGTTCAACACTTCTTCAGGTGGATGGAAATTTCGACGACTGTTTAAATTTGGCTCGCGACCTCGCAGCAAATTATCCAGTGGCTCTAGTGAATTCTGTAAATCCTTTCCGAATTGAAGGCCAGAAAACTGCATCATTTGAAGTAGTCGACATGTTGGGCGATGCTCCTGATATTCATGCACTTCCAGTTGGAAATGCTGGAAATATCACTGCCTATTGGAAAGGTTATGAAGAATATTTCCAAGATAAGGTTTCAAAGAAATTACCGCAAATGTGGGGATTTCAAGCTGCAGGTGCAGCACCGATAGTTCTTGGAAAAAAAGTAGATAACCCAGACACAATTGCAACTGCAATCCGAATAGGTAATCCTGCTTCATGGAAACAGGCAGAGAATGCACGGGATAAATCAGATGGTCTAATTGATTCTGTAACTGATCAAGAGATACTTTCTGCTTATCGTTTGGTTGCTGCAAAGGAAGGTATTTTTGTTGAGCCTTCATCCGCTGCAGGAATTGCAGGTCTAATTAAGAAAAAATCAGAAGGAAAACTTCCAAA
>CAWULH010000099.1:0-2902 GCA_963923215.1 uncultured bacterium | reverse complement strand
TAATCAATTTCCTTTACTTCATGCCGCTTTATTATGGAGTGACTATTCCTTACAATTCCTGGCTAGACCATATGTGGTTTAGCTCTTGGATTTAATTATTCGTTGGCAGCGCGATTACGTTCTGAATCTTCTACTGCCACCTGATCAAATAAATCATCGCCCGTGATTAAATCTTCCAGAGGTAAATTCTTCTGAGTTTCAATCCAGGCACCAGGAACGGTTAAATCAATAATTCTCTTTGGCACAACCGCCTTTGGTGCATCTACATACGTTGGCTTAGGTACGTCACGAGGTTGCCAGCCATCCCGCTTCTCACCCTTTGGAATTATTACAACGCCAGAAGTATCAGTCCTTTCAAGTAACGGAATCCAATGCTCCTTATAATTTTCTTGAAAATCATCACGCGCAGAAATTTTAATCTGTTCTGTCGGTTCATTGATAATTTGTGCAGCAGAGATTCTCTCGAGTGCATTTAATCTCCGTTGCTTGATCTGCTCAGCGACAACTTGGCGACGAACATGAACTGTATATATAAGGATTGCAGATGCTGGAATAGCCAGAACAGGCGCTGCGACAATTCCAAGTCCAACTGTTACTGAATTACCAATAAGAATTATGAGTAGCGATGAAAATACAATTCTTCTATTTCTAATTCTTGTTTGTTTGGAACTCTTATCTACAGATTCTGTTTTACGAAATTCACCTTGAGTTACGGTTCGAAGTGCGTTATTAAATTTCTCGGAATTCTTTCCAGAATTTTCCTTATGATCAGATACCCATCTAGGTACAAAATAAGCGGCCCACATCCCAAGGATGATTAAGTAGATAAAACCACTGGCCATGGGCATAAAGAATAAATCCCCGAAGGTGAGAAATTGTGGATTTGAGAGGTATGTCCGATTATTGAATTAAAGGGTTCTCTTTAACAAAAACAAGATGATCCCGCCAAGCTCCATCAATATGGAGATATGAAGTACGGACTCCTTCAAATTTATATCCGGCTTTCTCTGCAACTTTCTTCGATGCCTCATTCTCTGGCCGCATACTTATCTCTATCCGATGTAGTGATAACTTATCAAAACCAAATTGCGTCAATAATTTAACTGCCCTGGTTACATATCCCCGGTTGGCAAACCGTTGATCAATCCAATAACCAATATAGGCACCGCGCATCGCACCAAAAACTATTCCACCAAGTGTTATCTGACCTACAAAGATCTCTCGCTTTGATTCACGGATCCAGATTCCCAGTGAGATGGTCCGAGCCGAACGTCCCTCACGTTTATGTTGCATCACCATCTGATAAAAATTTGGCAGAGGGATAGAGGAATCTATTTTTGGCCTAGTTGCTTCCCAAGGAGAGAGCCACTCTCTATTAATTTCTCGGACCTTATCCCAGTCCTTCTTATCTCTGAACTTAAGTGGGCGCAGTATTAATTCCTCTTGGCGAATTTTTACCGGCCAGATGCTCACTAGTTGCCGCCTCGATCTAGGAGTAGAACCTCCACATCGGAACCATCACGTAGTGAAGTTAATTCCTCATCGACAACAATTAAAGCACTCGCTTGTGCATATGAAATTAATTGGTCCTGATCGGGTAGAACATGAGCAACTAATCCATTTTTATTAGTTAATGCCGCGCGTACATAACTTCTAACACCACTCTGTGAAGCAATTTCACCATTTAATTTGGCATTTATTTTTCTTCTAAATACTTTTGAAACACCAAGCATTGTTCTAATCATTGGCCGCACAAAAATCTCGCAACAAAGGGCCGTTGAAACTGGATCACCTGGAAGAGTAATTACTGGGGTTTTATCTGGTCCAATTACTCCATAACTCATCTGGCCAGCATTGGCCATTGCAGGAATAACTTCTTTAACTTCACCAAGTTCGTGGAGAACCCGGGTAATCAAATCAAATGATTCGTCTTTACTCTCGCCACTTATAACTATTAAATCGGCGCGGACTAATTGGTCTTCAATAATATTTTTCAACTCTTCATGGCTTTCCGGAATCGCATGAACTCGAAATCCGGTCGCACCTGCTTCTTTAACTGCAGTTGTCAGCATCCATGAATTACTCTCAAATTCATCATCTGAGTTTTCAAGAAATTGACCCGGTTCAATTAAGTCATCTCCGGCTGAGATGACAACCACGCGAGGTTGCGGCAGAGTCGGCAGACTATTTCTGCCAATTGATGCTGCAAGGCCTATTTGTATAGAACCTATTTTTGATCCTGCTTTTAAAACCAACCGTTCGCCAGCATAAACATCCTCAGCCAGAACTGCGCCATGGGCATCAAGTAAGGGCATTTCAAACGGGGCTAACTCTGCCGAGATTTCTAAAAGATCAGTGCGAATGTCATCTACATTCGTCAATTGGTCCATGACTAAACCTTATTTCATAACTACTGTAAATCCATGGATAAGAGCGCTCTCCGCAAGCGATACCGTCAAGAACGTGCGCTAATGAATCCAAAGAGTATTGAATTAAATAATTGGCAGCATATTCTGCAAACTCCAGAATTTGAAAGCGCCAAATTCGTAGCCAGCTACAACTCATATGGCGATGAACCGGCAACAGATGGATTAAATCGGGAAATTTTAAAAACTGGAAAAATTCTCTTACTTCCAAGAGTCCGGGAAGATTTAGATTTGGACTGGATTAAATGGGATGGGAAATCTGAAGGATTAAATAAGAAAGGAAATTTTTATGAACCCATCGGTGAAGTAATTGATGGAAATTTAATTGACTTTGTGATCATTCCCTGTCTCCACGTAAATCGAGAAGGTTTTCGACTCGGCCAAGGTGGCGGTTCTTATGACCGCGCTTTATCAAAGATGCGAGCATTTCGAATTGGGCTTATTTACTCTGGAGAGATTACAAATGAGGATTTATT
>CAWULH010000098.1:0-2958 GCA_963923215.1 uncultured bacterium | reverse complement strand
TAAAGGCGTAAGCCTTGAAGATATTTATAAAGAACTTTAAGGAGTATTTGTGGTTTTAAAGATTGCAGTCCCAAATAAAGGCTCATTGGCGGAAGCCTCTGCCGCGGCTCTTAAAGAAGCAGGCTATCGTCAACGCACTGATATGCGGGATTTAGTTTTGATTGATCCCGAGAATGGTGTTGAGTTCTACTATCTTCGTCCGCGCGATATTGCTATTTATGTCGGAAACGGTGAATTGGATGCAGGTATAACCGGCCGAGATCTTTTGATCGATTCTGGCGCAAATGCCCATGAAATACTCCCACTAGATTTTGGTCGCAGTACTTTTAGATTCGCAGGGCCCGAAAATGGCAATTTGACTGAGAATGATTTGACTGGAAAAAGAATTGCAACCGCATATCCTGGTTTGCTAAAAAATTATATAAACAGTAAAAACATTAAAGCTGAAATCGTCGGCTTAGATGGTGCGGTTGAATCTGCTATCCGCTTAGGGGTTGCCGATGTGATTGCTGATGTAGTCTCCACAGGAGGAACGTTACGTCAAGCTGGTCTTAAAGTTTTTGGTGATCCCTTGCTGAAAAGTGAGGCGGTTCTAATTTGCCGAGAGAAGAATGAATTCTCGCCAGCTCTGGAAGTTTTAATTCGCCGCTTAAACGGTGTGGTAATTGCTAAGCAATATGTGCTGATGGATTATGACGTTGAATCTAAAAATTTAGAGAAAGCATGTTCATTAACACCAGGGTTTGAATCTCCAACAATCTCCGCACTAGCCAAAGAAGGCTGGTCGGCGGTTAGGTCTATGGTTAAGCGAAGTGATGTGAATAAAGTTATGGATGATTTATATGAAGTTGGGGCTCGAGGAATACTCGTAACCGACATCCATGCATGTCGGCTCTAATTAATTTCCCTCGACCTCTTCTCGAGTTATTCCCATGAGATAAAGAACAGAGTCCAAATACGGGTTATTTATTGAGGCGTCCGCAGCGGCTTTTACTTTAGGTTTCGCGTTAAATGCAATACCAAGTCCAGCGATTTCAATCATTCCTAAATCGTTTGCGCCATCACCAATGGCAATAGTTTGATTTAGATCAACACCTTCCTTTTTTGAGAATTCGCGGAGAGCATCAGCTTTTGCTTCGCGATCAATAATTGGCCCAACTAATTTTCCTGTTAAGAGTCCATCCTTGACTTCCAATGTATTGGCTTTATAGAAATCGATGTTTAATTCATTTAAGAGCGGTTCTACTACATTTAAAAATCCACCCGAAACGACTCCTACTTTATGGCCCAATTTATGAAGTGTGTGAATCAACGTTTTTGCTCCAGGCGTTAGCACAATCTCATCTGCGACCTCTTTAATTATTGATTCATTCGCTCCATTTAGAAGCGCTACTCGTTTGGTTAACGAGGTAGTGAAATCTATTTCTCCCCGCATAGCCGATTCAGTTATCGCGGAGACTTCTTCTCCTTTTCCAACTTTAGTAGCAAGTAAATCTATTACCTCTTGCTGAATAAGAGTTGAATCCATATCTAAAAGAAGAACACGTTTTGCTCGTCGGGTTAATCCACCTTGTTGAACTGCGATATCAACCCCGGTTTCTTGTGAAATATTTGCCAATGCTCGTTGCAAATCTTTAATGGAGGAGTCATCTATTTTGGCAGTAACATCAAACTCAAGAGCCACTATTGGATATGAGGCAGTTCTACGAACTCGATCAATATTCCCACTGAATTGTCCGATTACTTCAGCTACTCTTGAAATTGATTTCGGAGAAATTGTCTGCCCCAACAATGAAATATGAAGGTTAGAGTTACTTGGAATTGTGGGCTTCGGATTTGAGAAATCGATGGCAATATCTAGATTTGAATCGGCAAATTCCTCCAAGAGATCCTTCTCAACAGCTTTTTCATGGGCAGGATCCAAATGAATAAGAACGGTAAGAAGAAGGCGGTCACGAATAACTACCTGTTCAAAATCAATTATCTGAATTTGAAAAGGCGACAATCTATTGAAGAGCCTTGCAGTAATTCCAGGACTGTCGACACCCGAAATGAGTATCAATCCGCTGTGCTTCAAATTACCAGTCATATTAAGGGTGTACTTTACCTTTTGAGCTTATGAGAGGAGGTATCTTTATCGTCTATGACAATACCTGTGATCAGACTCGAAGAAGTCTCTGTTTCCCGGGGTGGTAAGAATATTTTGGGACCAATCACTTGGGAAGTTTATGAAGGCGAACGCTGGGTTATATTGGGTCCAAATGGTGCTGGAAAAACAACTCTTTTCTCTCTCTGTTCGACTCAAATACATCCCACAAAAGGAATTCTAGAAATTCTGGGGGAGCGCTTAGGTGCTGTAGATGTCTTTGAACTTCGTCCAAGGATTGGAATTGTTGGTACATATGTTTCCACCTCACTTCCTGATGAAGAGCGAGTGATTGATGTTGTTCTCACAGGTGCATATGCGATTTTGGGACGATGGCAAGAGGCATATGAACTTTGGGATGAATCGCGTGCTGTAGCACTTCTGACGATTATGGGAGTTCGTGAATTGGCGGAACGGAAATATTTCACTCTAAGCGATGGCGAAAAAAAACGTGTTCTAATTGCCAGATCTTTAATGGCCAATCCTGAATTGGTTTTATTGGATGAACCTGCAGCTGGTCTTGATTTAGGAGGTCGGGAAGATCTGTTAAAACGACTAGATTCATTGGCCGAAGACCCAAATGCACCTGCAACCTTGATTATCACCCATCATATTGAAGAAATTCCATCTGGAACTACCCATATTCTTTTACTTAAAGACGGTCTTCCTGTCGCTAGTGGCCCAATCAATACAGTTCTTAATTCAGAAAATTTAACAAAAGCATACGACATCGAAATCGAATTACAGGTACTCAATAATCGATACTTTGCAATCTCTAAATGAAATTAATCGAACTCCTACCATCCGAGTGG
>CAWULH010000097.1:0-2961 GCA_963923215.1 uncultured bacterium | reverse complement strand
ACCAGGTTTGAGTCTCTGACATGAGGGTGCAAGTTTACCGAACTTCGCAACCCAGTATTCCAGCGTTGACGGCCGCTACCCGCGTAGGAATTGTTGTTCTGACATCTTCGCCGGTAACCCCACTTGGAAATTCCATGATTTTCTCGCCCGCAATATTCGCATCGATATCTCTGGCAACTAAACGACAGAAATGAGATTTTTCTTTAGTTTTAAAGTTCACCGTAAATCGAATCCCAATCTCTTTTGCAGAATTAGGGTTAAATGAAATTAAGTTATATCTTACTTCTGGAACTGCATGTTTATTACCACTCCAGATAGTCCAGATCGTTCCTGCAATTAAAAAAGCGATGGCTAATGGCATCCATTTTGGGAAGGTATTTTCCTTAATCCCATATCTTTTTTGAAGATAAGGACTCTCGCTCCGGAAGTCACCCATGGCTAAATTCTAGAACCAGAGAGCAATTACTTATAATTCAACTATGAATAATGCTGCAAATTCCACAAATATTGATATGGGCATCGCGGGCTCTTTAACAATGATAATTCTTGTCGCTGCATTTACTGTACTTGTCATAAGTTTCTATCGCAGGTATAACCGAGCTCTTAAAAAAAGAGATGACGATAAGAATTGAGCAAACTAAAAAGAGAAATTCTTAAGATTGGGGCAATTAATCTAATTGCCACTCTCGTCTTATTCGTAACATTTGTATCCCTGGGATTCTGGCAATTAAGTCGGGCGAGCGATATGAAATCGGCTGGGAAAATTAAACCTGATATGAATCCAGTTCTAATTGAGAAGATTGCAAAGCCAAATTCTAATCTAAAGAGCAGCGCAGTGAACCGACTTGTGACTATAAAAGGTCGTTATATAAAAAGTTATATCGCGGGAAATCAGCCAGTAGTTATTGATGGAGTTAAGGACCGGAAAGATTTAGAAGTTAGGTTGATGAAATTAAATTCAGGCTCCGGATTATTGGTGGTCCGGGGGTATGAGAATATGAATGATCAAGTTATGCCAAAAGAAGTGAAGGTACTTGGCAGGTTATATCCAAGACAGAGTAGTGATGTTAGTAAACCGGAAGGCAATCATCTAACTCGGTTAGATCCCTCAATAATTACAGGCGATACAAATTTAAATTTAATTGATGGTTATGTAATTGCAATTGATGAGAAAACAACTTTAGGCGAACCCATTTTCACAGATCGCATGCCGGCAGAAGTTCAAGTACCGAGAGTGGCTGGTTATTACTGGCAGCACCTCACTTATGTAGGAATATGGTGGCTCTTTGCCTTATTAGTTTTAATGGCACCGTTCTATGAGATGCTCCGAGATCGAAAAGTGAGGGTAGGGTAAAACCATGAGAGAAGATGCAATGAAATCACTTGAGACAGCAATGAGACTATTTCGCATCATGGCAATCTGGTGTGGCGTGATGTCTTTACTTCTCTGGTTTGTAAATGTGCCTACACATTATTGGATTGGAAAGAGTTATCACCACTATTTTGTCTGGGTAGCACTTGTCCACGGGTTTACCTATCCGATTTATGTTTTGGCTGCCTTTAATTATGCCCTTAAGGCAAATAAGAGTTTTGTAAATACCATTCTTTTTATTCTTGCCGGAACTCTGCCTCTTGCATCTTTTATTGCAGAACGTAAAGCGGTAAATTCTTTTAATGCGCTTAAAGCAAGTAGCTAAATCGGTTATCTATCCGCTCTATGAGCGACGGATATATCGCCAATTAGATTTTGCGCAGACTCCGCATCACATCGGAGTAATTCTCGATGGTAATCGTCGTTGGTCAAAGGCAAATCCATCAATAAGTGGTGATGGTTCAACATCCAGAGGCCATAAAGCGGGCGCCGAGAAAATAATTGATTTATTAGATTGGTCAGAAGAAGCCCAAGTAAAAGTAATTACCTTATGGCTTCTTTCCAATCAGAATTTAAGTCGATCCGCAGAAGAGTTAAAGCCTCTACTTGAAATTATTGGCGAGACCGTTGCAAGTCTTGCCGCAAAGCGGCGATGGCGAATCAGGCCAGTTGGCTCTATGGAGATTCTGCCAATCGAATTAAAGAATCTTTTAGATAAGGCTGCCGTTGAAACGAAAGATGTTAATGGCATCGTAGTTAACGTTGCAATTGGATATGGCGGAAGAAATGAAATTGTTGATGCCGTTAAATCCTTAATTATTGAAGGTCGCAATAAGACTCCGGAAGAACTTGCTGCAGGCATTAATATTGAAGAGATAAGTAAGCATTTATATACAGCGGGACTTCCAGATCCAGATCTAGTAATCAGAACCTCGGGAGAACAGCGCCTCGGTGGATTTCTCTTATGGCAGAGTGCTCATTCTGAGTTCTATTTCTGTGAGGCTTATTGGCCGGATTTTAGAAAGGTCGATTTTTTAAGAGCATTACGGGCATATGCCTCGCGCCATCGTCGCCATGGCATATAAAAGTTAACCGATTCTTGATATATCGGTAAGGCGTGTCGCCTAACAATTCGGATAAGTCGGATTTATCTTTTAACCACCCAAATAAAACTAAATATCGAGCCCCAACTGAGAAGAGATAGCGAGAGAAATTGGCTAATTCCTCACGGAAAACAGCAGATGGAAGAAAGACCTACGTTTTAGATACTAGCGTCCTTCTGGCAGACCCGGCGGCGCTATCACGGTTTGCCGAACATGAAGTAATAATTCCTATTACAGTAGTTGGAGAGCTCGAGACCAAGCGCGATCATCCTGAACTTGGTTATTTCGCGCGAGCAGCACTTAGAACTCTAGATGACATCCGAATTAAAGAGGGACGTCTCGACAAGATAATTCCAATTAATGACCTTGGTGGAACCCTAACCGTTGAATTAAATCATTCAGACCCAACTTCTCTGCCACATGGCTTTTTACGCGATGGGACAAATGATTCAAGAATCTTGGCAATTGCAAGAAATTTAATGGCAG
>CAWULH010000096.1:0-2970 GCA_963923215.1 uncultured bacterium | reverse complement strand
GCCTTACTACGTCCGGCCTTTAAAGCACCTTCGACATACAAATCTGGGGCTATTTCATTTACCTTTGCCCATTCAATCTCGCCTGAAATATCACGTAAATTATTCTGTTGTGGTGCGATTCGGATATCAGTTCTGGCAATTGCATCTACTAACGCACTTGATTTAGTCGTTAAAAGTTTTGGGAATTGACCGCCAAAAGATGCACTCCAAAAGTATGAAAGTTGGCGGAGGGCCGCCGAATGAAAAGTTCGTGCTGTCGCATTATTAATACCGAGATTGCGAAGGCGCACTCGCATCTCTCCGGCCGCCTTTGCAGTAAATGTTAAAGATAAGGTTTTTGAAGCATCAGTTACACCTGCACCTATTGCATATGCCAGGCGATGAGTAATAGTTCTGGTCTTTCCGGTACCAGCACCAGCAATTACACAGACTGGACCACGGATAGCTGTGACTACGGCCTTCTGGTCCTCATCAAGACCCTCCAGTAATTGATCTAATGATTTCGCCGGAGCACTCATGCGTTACGCCAGGACTCAATCATCTTTCGGGCTACCGATATTTCTGGAGGCAATAAGAGAGCACCACTCTCAATTTCCGCTTCAAATTCAGTACGCGAAAGAATCTTCACTGCTTCAATTTCATCACCATCAGGTCTTACCAACTCTGGTGTATCGGTCACTGCCTCAAATGAAATCATCAAAGATGCAGGAAAGGGCCAAGGTTGAGATCCCAAATATTTAATTTCACTAACGCCTACACCCGCTTCTTCCAACACTTCACGCTCCACAGCCTGCTCAAAAGCTTCTCCAGGTTCAACAAAACCGGCAAAACAGGAGTATCTCCGCTCTGGCCAAATCTTCTGCCTACCTAAAATTATTCGATCTGCTCTATCTCGCAATAAAACAATAATTGCGGGATCAACTCGCGGGAAATGTTCGCCACCGCAAGAATCACAGATACGAATAGTCCCGCCATGAGCTGGCGTAGAGGTCTGGCCACACTTTGAACATTTTGGATGCGCATGGTGCCAATTTGAAAGAGCCTGAGCATGAATAGAAATACTCATTTCGAAATCGTTAAATAAACCATCGGTTTCACGTAAAGTCTTATAGTTTTCAAATTCACTTCCGACCAACTCCTCAGTCGGTTTATCAAATTTTTCAATTTGATCTCTTTTTACATCAGTGCAGAAAGCAAAAAATGCTTCGCCATCCAACATGCCTAGGAAAATTCGAAGTCCGGGTATGAAGGTTCCACTTAACTCTTTGATCTCTCCAGCTGTTAATAGTTTTGGCCGATCGCTTTTAACCAAGAATTTCTGACGAGCTAAATGAATAATCTTCCCTTTTTCCCAGAGTTTCTCTAACTCATTGGGGCTATTTCGAAGTTCTGAACTCCGATCCACGATGGTATGTGGATGCTTTATTTGGAGTGGCTTCACGAGGCGAGATTACTAGTAATAATCCTTTCCAATTCTTGGGCGGAAAGTAGGTCCGCTGGGCGTACCGTCTCGTTATATCCCACATAATGGAAAGCGCCACTTATCTTCTCTATCGGAATACCAGTTAACTTCGAATAAGCCAATCGATACATTGCCAATTGAATAGCGGCTACTTCTAAATCATCACCACTTTTAACTTTTCCAGTTTTCCAATCAACAACTGTGTACGTATCACCATCTTTATAAACTGCATCAATTCGGCCTCGTAAAAGAACTCCGCCTACGACAGTTTCAAACGGAACTTCGACTCCACCTTCAACTGGAGTTCTGCCATCTTTTGCCCACTCGCTTGCCAACCATTTTTCCTTCAATTCTTTAAGTGGGAAATCTTCGGTCATCTCATCAACTGGACCTGAAGGATAAAGCGCATCATCACTTAATAATGCAGAACTCTTAAAATAATTTTCGATCCATAGATGAAATTCAGTACCTCGCCTTGCATATTTATCTATATGGTTTGGAACTGGCCTTCGAATATTTAAAGCCATCGCCTCTGGATCTTTCTTTAAATTAACCATAGTAGATACAGAGATTCGAGTTGGCATAGAAACTGAAATTTTATTTTCACGTAAATCTACCTCGCGAATTAAGGAAAGAGCATCAGCAAATAAGTCTCCATCTAGTTTCTCAAGTTCCGAATAACTTATTGCATTTAAACTCTTTGTAAATTCTGCACTTGCAGCGACCTCTTCAGACCTTTTTATAATTTTTGGCCAGGTGCCAGTACGTGGGTTCTCTTTAATTGGATTTTGAATATCCGGTTTAACAACTTCAGAGAGAATCTGGCAATTTTGAGGATGAGCTGCGACGTATTCGGAGACCAAATCAAATAATTCACTTGGATCTCGTGGATCAATTCCCTGACCAAACCATGATGCTGAGGTAAAGAGGTGGTTCTTTGCACGTGTAAATGCAACATAAGCTAGTCGATACTCTTCAAATAACCGTAATTTCTTCACATCATCATCAAATAATTCAAGTGCTCGATTTACCTCAGTTGCATTTGGATTACCTAGTGGAAAATTAAAATCAATCAATGCATCTCGGTCGCCACGCATCTCTATTGGAAGTTCGCCAATATTTTTAGTCCATGCAGTTGACTCTTGCCCAGATGATGGAAAGTCAGTCTTCACTAAGCCAGGTACTGCAACATAATCCCATTCCAACCCCTTAGCTGAGTGAATAGTAAGGATTTGAACTGCTTCAGCGCTGACATCAACACTTGATACTTTGATTCCGCTCTCTTCATCATCGGCAATGGCAAGCCATTCCAGAAACATATTTAAAGTACCACCAGTTCGCTCAAACTTGGCAGCTTCATCTAAGAATTGATCTAGGTGTTTTCTTCCCGTTCTATTATGAAAGTTCAATAAAACTTCAGAATCTAAAAATAGATATCTCTCCGCTTCAATTAATGCATCAGTAATTGAACCATTCATCCTTCTGCGAAGTCCTGCTAATTCCTTACT
>CAWULH010000095.1:0-3012 GCA_963923215.1 uncultured bacterium | reverse complement strand
CTCTGCTGGCTTCAACTTTATCTCCATCATGGGGCATGTATGCAGGCTATGAGTTGTATGAACACATCAGATTTAAAGAAGGCAGTGAAGAGTATAAAGATAGTGAAAAATATGAAATAAAAATACGTGATTGGGCTGGTGCCGAGAAGCTTGGAATGACTCTTGCACCATTTATTTCCCAACTGAATCAAATTAGGAAGAAAAATCCTGCTCTTCAGAAGTTAAGAAATTTAGAATTTCACAGTACAGATTCCCCAGCAATTATTGCTTACTCAAAGCGTGATGGAGATAATTTAATCCTGGTAACGGTAAATCTTGATTCCAGTCGTGTTCAAGAGACAATGGTTCATTGGAATATGTTTCTGTTGGGTTTACCGGAGGGAACTTTTAAAGTTACTGATTTATTAACTGGGGAGTCGATGGAATGGTCCGACCATACTTTTGTTAGATTGGATCCGGCCAGACCTCACGGAAAAGTGGGACATATAGTTAGGGTTTCATTATGAGTTTCCTAAGCAGACTCTTCAAAAGTGATTCTAGAGAGCATTCATATAATTCTAGAGTTTCTTTTTTAAATCCCAACTCAACTCTTGGCGAGATTGATCTTTATTTAATTGGCGAAGGTCGCCATGAGGAGTTGTGGAAAGCCCTTGGTGCACATGTAAGAAGAGATGCAAACGGTGATTTAATCGGAACTGCATTCTCAGTCTGGGCACCCAATGCTCGTGCGGTAAGTTTAATTTCCGATTTAAATTTCTGGGATAAAGCAACAAATCCGATGATTCCAAATGGAACAACTGGCATTTGGGAAATCTTTCTGCCAGGTTGTGATGTGAATACGCGATACAAATTTGCTGTTTTAACTAGTAATGGAAATTGGGTAGATCATGCTGACCCATTGGCCCGAGCCACTGAACATCCACCACATACTGCTTCTGTAGTAACTGAGTCGCATTTTCAATTTACAGATAACGAATGGATGGAATCTCGGGCAAGAGAAGAATATTGGAAGGCACCAGTATCTATTTATGAAGTTCATATTGGATCCTGGAAACCAGGACTTGGTTACACAGCACTTGCAACTGAATTAGTTAATTATGTAAAAGAGATGGGATTTACCCATGTTGAATTTCTACCGGTGACTGAACATCCATATGCGCCATCGTGGGGATATCAAGTCACTTCTTTCTACGCCCCAACTTCACGTTTTGGTTCGCCTGATGAATTTAAGTATTTGGTGAATCAATTACATCTTTCAGGAATTGGTGTAATTATTGATTGGGTTCCTGCTCACTTTCCTAAAGATGAGTGGGCTCTGGCAAAATTTGATGGGACTTCACTTTATGAACATGAAGATCCGCGAAAAGGTGAGCACCCAGATTGGGGAACACTCATTTTTAACTTCGAACGGAATGAAGTTAGGAATTTTTTAGTAGCAAGCGCAATTTATTGGTTATCTGAATTTCACATAGATGGAATCCGAGTTGATGCGGTTGCTTCAATGCTTTATTTGGATTACTCCCGAAAAGAAGGGGAGTGGTTACCAAATGAATATGGTGGCCGCGAAAATCTTGGTGCAGTTAAATTCCTTCAGGAATTAACAGCAACTTGCTACAAGAAGTTTCCTGGCATCATGATGATTGCTGAAGAATCAACTGCGTGGGGTGGTGTTACAAAAGGAACTGAGTCTGGCGGACTCGGCTTCGGATTTAAGTGGAATATGGGGTGGATGCATGACACCCTTGAATATATTAAACATGAACCCGTTCACAGGATGTATCACCATAATGAAGTCACCTTCTCAATTCTCTATACCTGGTCAGAAAATTTCCTATTGCCTTTCTCTCATGATGAAGTTGTTCATGGTAAAGGTTCACTGATAAATCGAATTCCCGGAGATCGCTGGCAGAAAATGGCAACACTGCGGGCACTTTATGGTTATATGTGGGCACATCCTGGGAAGAAACTTTTATTTATGGGTTGTGAATATGCTCAGAATGATGAATGGAAAGCCGCACAATCACTTGATTGGCATTTAACAGAATACGATGAACATAAAGGTGTACAGCGTGCCGTCCGCGACATAAATTTAATTTATCAAGCTAGGTCACCACTTTGGGAAAGAGATGTTTCGCCAACTGGATTTAGTTGGTTGGTGGGGGATGATGGAGCAGGAAATACAATGGCTTTTGCAAGATATGACAATAATCATCGCGCTGTAGTTTCAATTACTAATTTCTCTCCTGTGCCGCATGAGCAATATACACTTCCACTTCCTTTTGATGGAAAATGGAAAGAAATTTTAAATACCGATGACTTGAAGTATGGCGGTTCTGGATTATTAAATTCGGAAATTCTGGTTTCCAATGAGGGATTACATGGATATGCAGCGCAGACCACACTTAGATTGCCGCCATTAGCAACTATTTGGTTGGAGTTGCAGATATAGTCGGGATTTATGGCAGCTGGAGATCAACGTTATCTAGGTGCTCACCCCACTGAAGAGGGAACTAATTTTGCTATTTGGGCCACGGCCGCGACTCGTGTCGAACTATGTTTCTTTAACGAAGTAAATGGAAAATTAGTTGAAAGTAAGCATGAATTAACTAATCGCAATGGTCCAGTATTTCACGGATATTTTCCAGGAATTAAATCCGGGCAACGTTACGGATATCGAATAGATGGTGAATGGAATCCAGCCCGCGGTTGGCGTTTTAATCCAAATAAATTATTAATTGATCCAAATACCCATCTTCTCTCAGGAGATTTGAAATATGTACCGGAAATTTATAGCCACAAAGCTACGGATGGAGTGGGAACCGGAGATATCTCCATCAAAGATGAGCGTGATAACGCAGAATTTGTTCCACACTCCGTAGTAACGGCAAATGTGAAAAGTGATCAGGTTCGGCTTCGAACACCTTGGTCAAAAACAATTATTTATGAGGCTCATGTTCGAGGATTAACGGAATTCAATTTAGATGTACCAGAGAAAGAGAGAGGCACTTATAA
>CAWULH010000094.1:0-3014 GCA_963923215.1 uncultured bacterium | reverse complement strand
TCAGCAAAATACTCAGCTATTGCCGATGCCTCACTCGCCATTGATTCATACTGTCCAATAACCACTTCGCCAGGACCGGCATCGTCACGGGCATCTAATTTATTTACTGAGCCCATAGCCTTTGCTACTTTTATATAACGATTATTCTCATTTGCTAGGTAATTCAATTTTTCGATTGTCTTATTTGCAAGATCAAGAATTGCTCTCTCATTTCGCCAGGTAGTTAAAAGAGTAAATTCTTCTGTTTTCTCTGGCGCGCCGAACTCCTTTGGAAAGGCCGAGATAGTTCCAGCGCTTGCACTGCGCCAACCATAAATAGATTGATTTGGATCACCGACCGCAGTAACTGAATGAATACCAAGTGAACTATCGGCTCCAAATAAACCAGTAAGGAAACGTACCTGGCTATATGAAGTATCTTGATACTCATCAAGTAAGACAATTTTGTATTTTGCTCTTTCTGCGCGGGCAATATCCTCTCTAAATTCACTATTAACCAACTTGGCAGCCAGACTCATCTGATCACTAAAAGTTAATTGGCCATTTTCAAATCTCTCTTTATTAAATCTCTCAATCATTGGAACCAAAGCCAGACGTTCTTTTAACGATTCAATTGCTCTGCGAAATCCCGCATTACTACCAACGCTTACGCTCTCAAATTTTGCTAACCAAGAGTGAGAAATGCTCTCAAGTTCTGCAAGATCTTTTCCATGCTCGCCTAATTGATCGACTAAATCTAAAACTTTATCAACTATGGTCTTCGGTGAATGAACGATATCTGGTAATTCACTTTCGAAATTATTGACAATTTTATTTGCAATCTGCCAAGCGGCTGCTTCGCCGATTGGATCAGTATCAGTATCAATCCCTAATCTGATTCCATGTTCTGCTAAAACTTTACCCGCATAGGAATGATAAGTAGATACGGTCGCACTACCCGCCAAATTCATCTGCCGTAATCTGGTCCGAATTCGATTTGATAATTCTCCAGCAGCTTTTCTAGTAAAAGTTAAACCTAAAATCTCATCAGGAGCGACTATTCCATTTGCAACCAACCAGATCACTCTGGCGCTCATCGTTTCGGTCTTCCCGGAACCAGCTCCGGCAATAATTAGAGCTGGGCCAAAGTGTTCAGATTCGATAATTGCGCGCTGCTCTTTAGATGGAGAATGGGCTTTCACTCCATTTTTCTTTAACTGATTAACAATATCTTCTGCCGAATACTTAATTTCCATCGAGCACCGTCCTGCCATTTGCTTGAACTGGGCAGACTTTCTTCACTTCGCACTTACGGCACCGATCGTTAACCTTTGCAATGAATTCCTTTGCACCCATGGCTTCAGCGGCCGCTTCAACCTCTTTCTTCACAGTTTCGTGATCTATTGGTCCTTGGTCACGGACTGCTGCCGTCTTATTTTTTGTACCTAAGTAAACAAGTGAAGAACCAGAGACTTCGCCTCGAATTTTCTCATCGAGAAAAGCATTCTCGAGTACCGCAAGTTGGTAACCCGCTAATTGTTTATTCTCGGCAGCGTCCTTGGCAGAGATTTCTTTTCCGCTCTTTAAATCAACTATATAAATCTTTCCTTCGGCATCCTTCTCTACCCGATCTACCGAGCCAATGAAGAGTGCTCGTCCTATATTGGTTTTGAAATCTGCTTCAACGGCGATTAATTCACGTTTATTACCTTTATGCCAGACCCACAATTTATCTATCTTCTCCAGGGCATCTCGCAATTCGTAATCTTTAATCCAACCGCGACTCTTATCGATTAATTGCCAGTTCTTAATTAAATAATCATTCATCTCTGCTTGTGTTGTATCTGGCTCTTTATAGAACTTTTCAGCCATTGCATGGATAGCGGTTCCAAGTAATTGAGCGGTTGAATCACCATCACGTCCACCACTTCTTTCAATAAACCATTTAAAACCGCACTCTGAAAAGGACTGTAAATTACTTGGTGAGACTCTTACTTCTTTATCCATAGAAACTGCAGATTCATCAGATGAAATCTCCCTGGCTCCAATCCAGTTATCAGGATTGGCCGCCGCAAAATTCTTCTCGGAAAGGAGATTTAAAACTGACGCGCTCGTCTTATCTCCCTTCTCAACTCCTTCTCGGAGTTCGGCAATAACAGCCGATGGAGTTAAAGCCCGTGGTGCTCTTGTTATATCGGCTTCGTAAGAACTCTCTTTATTAATTTCAAAGTAAATCTCTTCAAAAAATTCTGATGGTTCGGAATCTTCTTCCGTATATGCAACTGCAATTAATTGAGATTTTGCCCGATTGGATGCAGCAAATAAAAGTCGCTTCTCATCAACGATGAGAGCGTTACGTAACGACTTCTCGAGTTCTGCTCGGGATTTAAGCCCAGTAAGCATATTTTCTGCAATTCGCTCTGACCCAAGAAGGGTTCCGCGGGCTTTGTAATTTGGCCAGACCCCTTCCTGTAATCCAGAGAGCACAACAATTTCCCACTCCCGGCCCTTCGCACTGTGAACCGTAACAATTGATACAACGCTCTCTCGTACACCTTTCGCTGTGATTGCATCGGAAAGTATTGATTCACTTGTAATCTGTTCAATAAATTGATCTGGTTTTGAGTCAGGCAATCTCTCAACAAACCTTCTTGCATTTTCAAAAAGTTGAATTACCGCATCTAAATCACGATCTGCCGCGGCTCCACGTGAGCCACCATTTAATGCACTTTCACGCCAGACATCCTGGATAAATCTGCCGTCATAGTCACGGGCCTCCTGCCAAATTGCCCAGAAAATATCTGCAATATTTCCTTTAGAACGGGCCGATTTCCGCCCAACTTTTATTAAGTCAGCAATTCGCTTAAGTGGCGGAGCCTGCTCCCAAGGAAACGGAGAAATTCCGGTATCCAGAATATCCAAAATTATTTCAACAGAGCTCTTTGGATCTACTTCAGTTCTATCTTTGGCAAGAGTTAACCGAATTTGGCGAAGTGAAATTGAGTCTATTCCACCGTACTCACTTCGCAATAACT
>CAWULH010000093.1:0-3035 GCA_963923215.1 uncultured bacterium | reverse complement strand
TCGGCTCGAGATTTGAAGATTATTCGTCTTCTTCGTCGTCACGTCGAAGTCCTTTAATTCTTAGTAGTTCTGCTACTAGATTTAAGAGTGCGATTGCATATGCAATCACCGGATTCTCGTTCATATCTATACTCCTTTCTCCGAGCCAGCGATATTTGGCGCTGGCTAGGGGAAACGAAAGGAGTGAGCGGTCGAAAGTTATTTTTTTAAATATTTATTGATGTCAGAAAATCATTTGTGTGTGGATGGCTCTGTCTTGTGGATCTTCTGAATTTCAGAGGAAATTTCTGGGATTGAGCGTAAGGATTTCGTAAGGATGGGGCAATTAATTAGAAGTTGCCGAATCAAAGAAATATCGTTCTCTCACGATGGACTTAAGCAGAGGCAATTTATTAGAGAATCGGGCTGCACTTTTATTCGGACTTATTGCAGGACCGGTGTTGAGCCTTTTTTTGCTGAAGCTGGGTAGCAATGAACTAAACCTGACTTCGATAACACTCCTTTTTTTATTGATAACTTTCATCTTTGCCAGCTGCCTAAATACTATTGCTGTAATAATTCTCGCCTTAGAGAACTTCATACTTCTCAATTATTTTTTCACCCCGCCTCATCATTCACTTAATATCAAAAGTGGTAATGACTTAATTACTCTACTTGTTTATCTTGCGGCCAGTATTGGATTTGCAATATTCGCTTCGCAGTTGCGTATGGCAAATCAAAGGCTAAAAAGGGCGATAGATCAGCGCGAGGATGAGCAAATTGGAACCGACATAATCTATTTGGTTGGAAAGTGGAATATAAATTTAACAAGGAGTTCTGTAGAAAATACTGACACCCCAGCAGAACATATTCACTTAACGCCGATTGAATGGCGGGTGCTCGCATACCTTGCTGAACGTGAAGGGATTTTGGTACCGCAGCGAGAATTGTTGAAGGCTGTGTGGGGAGATTCTTATGAGAAAGAGACACATTACTTAAGGCTCTTTATTTCTCAATTACGGAAAAAGCTTGAGATTAATACGGCGAAACCAAAACATATTCTTACTGAGTCCGGAATTGGCTACCGATTTGTGGCGAAGCGGGTAAATGCCTAATGTCTAAAGTGTGGGCGGATGACTCAATCGCACCAACTGCAATCCGAGATCTTCCTAAATTAAAAGATCCATTTAGTTATCGATTGAAGAGATTCTTCTTGGGCGCACCGATAAATCGCCATCAATTAGAGCATCAGAAGTTATCTAAGATTTATGCCCTTGGTGTCCTCTCATCGGACTGCATTTCGTCTTCAGCTTATGGAAGTGAGCAAATCCTGTTAGCACTTCTGCCGGCATTTGGTCTGGCTGGGTTTGCCATCTTGATGCCAATGACTGCGGTGATTATTGCAATCTTATTAGTCGTGACCATTTCTTATCGCCAAGTCGTTTCGGTATATACAAAAACTGGTGGCTCATATGTCGTAGCTCGAGATAATTTTGGAACCGGCGTTGCACAAGTAGCCGCAGTGGCACTTATGCTTGATTACATCGTGACCGTGGCTGTTCAGACTGCGGCTGGAAGTGCGGCGCTCATTTCAGCTTTTCCCGCTCTCGGTCCATATAACCTTGAAATTACATTAGGAGTAATTGCAATTCTCTTTTATGGCAATCTAAAAGGTGTTAAGGAAGCGGGGCGTTTTTTTGCTGCCCCAACTTATTTATTTTTCGGATCGGTCTCATTTGTTTTAATTGTTGGTGTAATCGAAAAATTAACTGGGCATCTACATAAAACTATTTTAGGAACTGGAACAATCCAATTTGGAAGTTCTAAATCTCTTCTGAGTTTCGCGACTATTTATGTATTACTTCGCGCACTCGCAAATGGTGGTTCTTCTCTTACAGGTCTAGAAGCTATTTCAAATGGAGTATCACTTTTTAAATCACCCGAAGGACGTAATGCCAGAATCACAACAGTATTAATGGCATCAATGTTGGGATTCTTAGTCGTAGGTGTTTCAACTCTCGCAGTATGGACCCACTCAACTCCTTATGAAAGCGGAACTCCGACCGTTATTTCTCAAATTGCCTCGACCGTAATGGGAGCAGGCTTATTTGGTCATATCGTCTTTCTATTTGTGCAGTTTTCAACGATGTTAATTCTGTGGACTGGTGCAAATACTCCATTTAGCGGTTTTCCATTTTTGGCCAATTTCATCGCAGAAGACGGATTCTTACCTCATCAATTATCAAAGCGGGGTCATCGCTTAGTTTTTTCAAATGGAATCTTTTTCCTTACTTTAACATCGGCCCTTTTACTAATAATTGTTGGGCCACACGTAGACAAACTCGTAGCGTTCTATGCCATTGGAGTTTTTACGGGTTTCACACTTGCTGGTTTTGGAATGGCAAAGCGCACTTTCATTCGCAAAGAAAAAAATTGGAAATTAAATGCGGCAATTAATTTTTCATCAGGGAGCATCTCAGCCCTAATTGTATTGATTTTTGCGGTCGTGAAATTTACAGAAGGTGCTTGGTTAATTGTTGTAATTTTCCCAATAGCTGTACTTTTATTGCTCAGGTTGCATCGTCAATATGTTGCAGAGCAATCAGTTCTTGGAATTGATGACGGAAGGGGGCGTGCAACTTCTATATCAACCCACAAAGTTAGCGTTTGTGTCGATAACGTAGATCTTTCAACGGTTGCCACGATTCGATATGCCCGCAGCCTTCGCCCAAATTCTTTGTCGGCAATACATTTCATAATTGATGATGCGAGGGCTTCGGAGATCAAACGAAGGTGGGAATCAAATAAGTCTTTAAGTGACGTGCAATTGAAATTTATTGACTGCCCAGATCGTAGATTGCCAGAAGCTGCCCTTGATTTTGCCGCTCGTGAAACTTTGGATGAGAATACTGAATTAACTCTCCTATTCCCAAGGCGCACTTATTCAGCTTTTGCAGGAAGAATTTTGCATGACAATACTGCAGAGTCTATGGCAGCTCCGCTTGCACAATTACCGCGCGTATTAGCCACAATTGTTCCTTTTGATGTTAAAAAAT
>CAWULH010000092.1:0-3107 GCA_963923215.1 uncultured bacterium | reverse complement strand
GTATCCGTAGCTATCGATAATCTAGGTAAAGGGGCTGCCGGACAGGCGATACAGAACGCCAATTTAATGTGTGGAATCCCTGAAGAGAGTGGCCTTATTTATGAAGGCGTAAAATGATTTTAATTAAATATGGCGGGCATGCTCTGCCAAAAGATGGATCGATAGATTCATCACTAGCCGTTATTGCATCCGAATTTAAACATGGCAAGGAGTTTGTTCTTGTGCACGGCGGTGGTCCTCAAATAAACCACGAGTTAACACTGCACAATATCGTTCCCGAGATGATAAATGGTTTGCGAAAAACTACCCCAGAAGTTCTCTCAGTTGTTCAGAAGGTTCTTTCAGGTGAAGTTCTCAGAAATATTGTAAATCAATTTATAGCACTAGGCGTAAATGCGATTGGTTTGTCGAGCGGCGATGGCCACTTAATTCGCGCACAAAAGAAATCGGGGGATTTCGGTCTAGTTGGCGATATAACTTCAGTTGATACTTCGCTACTTAAATTGCTTTTGAAAAACGGTTACCTTCCAGTAATTTCTCCAGTTGGTGTTGATTCAATGGGTCAAGCATTAAATTTAAATGCAGATCTCGTTGCCGGAGAAATTGGCGGTGATATAAATGCTGAAAAAGTTCTTTTTATGACAGATGTACCGGGCATCTATAAGGATTGGCCAGACGAAAGCTCTCTTATTTCATCAATCACAGTCTCCGAACTAAGAAAAATTGCTGATAGCTTTGTTGAAGGTATGGCACCTAAGGTTAAATCTCTACTCACTGCAGTCAATAAAGGCGCCAAGAGTGCTTATGTTTTTGATGGGAGAAGTGCTGAGAATTTATTAAAGGCAATTCATGGGGATATCGGAACAAAGGTAATTCCATGAATAATTTAGAATCAGCAAAACTCTGGGAATCAGTACTTCAATCCAATTATGGAACTCCATCAGTTCAATTAGCACATGGATCGGGATGTGAAGTCTGGGATATTGAAGGAAATAGGTATTTAGATTTCCTGGGTGGGATTGCGACAAACGTATTAGGACATGCACATCCTGCGATTATTGAGGCAGTTTCCTCACAAATTAGATTGCTCAACCATGTTTCAAATTTTTACTCTCATCCAGAAGTCTTGAAATTGGCTAAAAGGTTGCAAGATATGACCGGCGATTCTTCTGCGCGAGTATTTTTCTGTAACTCAGGTGCTGAGGCAAACGAGGCGGTGCTGAAACTTTCTCGACTAACTGGAAAGAAAAAAGTTATTGCCTTCGAAGGCGGATTCCACGGAAGAACAATGGGAGCTCTTTCGATGACTGGGCAGAGTGATAAACGAGATAAATTTCAACCACTAATAAAGAAAATTAAGTTTGCAAAATATAACGATATAAAATCGGTTGCCAGATTAATTTCACCCAAGACCGCTATGGTAATAATTGAACCAATTCAAGGTGAACGTGGTGTACTGCCAGCAAAGCCAGGTTTTTTGAGTGATTTGAGAAGATTAACTTCTGAAAATGGCACGCTCTTGGCAATCGATGCAGTTCAAACTGGAATGGGCAGAACTGGAAAGTGGTTTGGCTACGAAGATGAGAATATAAGACCCGATGCAATTACTTTAGCTAAGGGACTTGGTGGTGGACTTCCGATTGGCGCCATGATTGCCTTTGGAGAGAGTGGAAAATTATTTCAACCGGGATCTCACGGTTCTACATTTGGCGGAAACCCCATTGCAGCCGCAAGTGCAAATGCAACGATTGATGTAATTGAAAATGAAAACCTCTTAAATCGTAATTTCGAGAAGGGAGAGTGGCTTAAGAGAGAAATTACAGGACTTGAAGGAGTCCGCGAAGTTCGCGGCTCCGGATTATTGTTAGGTGTTCTTTTTAAAGAATCTATAGCCAAGGAGATTTATATGAGGCTCTTGGCCCGTCGAGTACTTGTTAATGCTCCAAGTGAGGACGTAATCCGGCTCGCTCCTGCATATCTAGTAAGTGATGAACAGATTAGAGAATTTGTGGCTACATTCAAGGAGGTTATTTAAAGATGAATGTCAAAACATCAATGTCAAATACGGCTAGAAAAGCCTTAATAGCATCTTTGATAAAAGCTGGAGGAGTTGAGTCGCAGTCACATTTAATTAAATTACTTAGCAAGGAGGGAGTTAAAGTCACTCAAGCGACTGTTAGCCGTGATTTAGAAGAATTACGCGCGGTTAGACAACGCAATGCGGCTGGTGATTTACATTATCAAATACCGGATACTTTTAATTCACCAAATACTGGAACAAAAAACTTAATTCTTGGCGTTTCATCTTCAGGTAATTTAGCTGTAGTTAAAACCCCATCCGGAGGGGCACAACTTCTTGCATCAGCGATTGATCGAAATAGTCTAGATGGTGCTTTAAAAGGGGTCATTGGGACAATTGCTGGGGATGACACAGTTTTAGTGATTTCTAAAAATTCAAATGGTGGTAGCGCAATTGCGAATTCAATAGAAAAGTATGCATCCAATTCAAAGAAAGGCAGATAAATAATGGCACTTTGGGGCGGAAGATTCTCACAAGGACCGGAAGAGAGCCTGGCTGTACTTTCAAGAAGCGTTAATTTTGATTGGCGACTTGCCAAATATGATGTGAAGGTCAACTTAATCCACCTAAATGGTTTGGTTAAATCAGGTGTAATTACTCCGGGGAATGGTGAGGTAATTAAGGCTGGATTAAAAGCTTTGGCAAGTGATATTGAAAAAGGGTTGTTTACTTACAACGTTTCTGACGAGGATGTTCACTCTGCAATCGAACGTGGACTGACAGAGAAGATAGGGAATATAGGCGGCTCAATTAGAGCAGGTCGTTCTAGAAATGATTTAGTGGTTACAGATTTTAAACTTTATCTGATTGATCATTTGATTGAAGTTGCAGATTTACTCTCTAAACTAGTGAAATCAGTTAATAAGAAATCCGCTGAATGTATCGGTATATACGCTCCTGGTTTTACTCATTTGCAACATGCTCAACCAATTTTATTTTCACACGAATTAGCCAAACATTCGCATTCATTACTCCGTGATCTCTCTCGAATCTCAGACTGGCTAGAAAGGAACTCCTCGTCACCTTT
>CAWULH010000091.1:0-3162 GCA_963923215.1 uncultured bacterium | reverse complement strand
GCAGCAGCCTTCTTACGACGACGCTTTGGCGCAGCCTTAGCAGCAGCCTTCTTACGACGCTTTGCAGCCATTTAGTTCTCCTAATCAGAATAGTTCGATCCGTCACCGAACTTGTTCATGGATAATCGTGCCAGCGTATTCAGTGTGTTGCAACTATTTTGAGTGAATTTTTACGCGCGTGTCGCAACTTTATTTTTAATATTTTTTATGCAATCACGTCGCAAATTGCAGATTATTTTGTCGATTTTTTGCGAAATTTATGAAAAATTACTGATGAGTTCACTTTTTTAACGATTTTGATCATTATTTTTCCGTTTTTCGCGTTCATTTTGAGCAAATTCATTGGTATCAGCGTCATATTTTCGATAATCGGGCAGAATTGAAGCAAAAAATCCAATAAAGGCGATACAAATTAGGCCACCGCTTACTACTGAAGTGCGGAGATTGGTCCATGCCGCCATAGAACCGGCACGGAGCTGACCACCAAGTGGACCAACGGAATAAGAAAGTAATTCAATTCCAGCAAGCCGACCTCGATATTCATCGGCAATTGATTGATTCCAAATCAGTCCGCGGAAAAGTGCTGAGACCATATCTGATGCTCCTGCAAGAGTTAGAAAAAATAAGGTCACCCAAATTGATTTAGTGGCTCCTGCAAATGCAATCGAGATGCCCCATCCAATCGCTGCGAAAGTTATCGCTCGTCCATGTTTCTGATATCGCTTAACCCAACCACTTGTGAGAGTAACAATAATGGAGCCAACTGTGCCTGCGGCATAAAAGAGTCCTAGTGCCCACGTTGCATGTAATTGATCTGCCCAGAACGGGAATAGGGCTGTAGGCATTGCCCAGAACATCGCCGATAGATCTACTAAGTAAGTGCCTAATAAGTCTTTTCTAGAAGTGGCATATTTCAAGCCATCCACAAGGCTTTTAAGGGTCGGTGCCTCACTCTTTTCAACTGGTTTTACGGACTTTACTTTTGCTAGAAAAATTAGAGAGATTACATAGGTTGCAATATCAGCGGCAAAGGCTGTTTTTATTCCTGTTGAGGCCAATAAAACTCCGGCCACAGAGGGTCCAATCACGACACCTGTTTGCCAACGAAGGGACATAAGTGCAGAAGTTGCAGCGAGATCATCATGATGAACCAACCTTGGAAGAATTGCATCTGAACTAGGTCGCTGCAACCCATCTATAGCGGCATAAAGTGCAGCAACAATATAAAGCCAGATAAGGCTTGGGTGCGGCAGCATGGAATTTATTAAGAGCGTTATCGTCATGATCATTGCACCAGCCTCGGTTGCCCAGATCATCTTCTGCCTATCGACCTTATCGGCTAGAACGCCTCCATAAAGTCCAAAGATTATTAAGGGAATAAGTTCAACGGCACCAATAAGACCCACGGCAATATATGAACCTGTTAGATGTTTGATCTGAAAAGGTATTGCAACATAAGTAATCATCGAGCCGAAGTAACTTATGAGCCCCGAACTCCAGAGATTCCGGAAATCTGGGTACCGTTTCAGCGGCGAGATATCTACCGCAAATTTGCGCATTAGTTGAGGGTACTAATTAAATGACTGTTCCGGCCCCGGAAACTCACCGTTTCGCACTTCTGCAACCCATTCGGTAATTGCATTTTCCATCTCAACTCGTAAGTTCCGATAGGCCTTAGCCAATTTTGGTGGATTCTTTGTAAGACCTAGTAAATCGTTAGTCACAAGAACCTGCGCATCACAGCCTCTTCCAGCCCCGATACCAATTACTGGGATGGTTAATTTTTTACTTATTTCTTCTGCCAAATCCTGGGGAACTAGTTCCAGGACTAGGGCAAAAACTCCAGCCTCCTCAAGAGCAAGAGCGTCTGCAATTATCTGATTTCCAGCCTCGCCTCTTCCTTGAACCTTAAATCCGCCGAGTGCGTGTACTGATTGTGGCGTTAATCCAAGGTGGCCCATTACGGGAATTCCAGCTGCAATCAATTTCTTTATCTGCGGAATTACTTTGATCCCACCTTCTAATTTCACGGCTTGAGGTGAGGCCTCTTTAAAAAAACGGACACCAGTTTCGAGAGCCTGTTCAGGCGAACTTTCATATGAACCAAAAGGGAGATCCGATACAACAAGAGCATTCTTAGTTGACGAGACAACTGCTCTGGAAGATGAAATCAATTCTTCTACTGTTACTGGAATTGTATTTTCATAACCATAAAAGTTATTACCTGCAGAGTCGCCGACGAGAATTACGGGTATTCCGGCCTCATCGATGATTTCTGCGGTGATTTGATCGTATGAGGTGAGCATTGCCCACTTCTGACCCGACTTCTTCCATTGTGCTAAATCAGAGATGGTCACTCTGGCCATAGTTCACCAAGATTCTTTCTGCTCGGTGCTCATCTGAGTCCCCGGCAGACCGAAGTCTAGTTGATTTATGGAGGTAGCCTTACCCGTATGTCAGGGAACCTCGGTCAAATCAGAGTTGCTCTTGCCCAGATAAATCCAACTGTTGGTGACCTAGAGGGAAATTCCAATTTAATTCGTGAGTATGCAAATAAGAGTACTGAGGCGGGCGCCCAGATAGTTCTTTACCCAGAGATGGTTATAACTGGATATCCAGTAGAGGATTTAGCACTTCGCAAAACTTTTCGAAGAGCGAGTATTAATGCAGTTAGAAAATTAGCCGCTGATATTGCCGCGGATGGAAATGGCGAATTACTTTCGATAGTCGGCTATCTTGATGAGAGCGAGGACGGTAAACCCCAGAATGGAGTTGCCCTTATTCATAGAGGGGAAGTTGTCGCAAAATATATTAAGCACCATCTGCCTAATTATGGAGTCTTTGATGAGTATAGAAATTTCGTCTCAGGCGGTGCATCTTTAGTAGTTCGCTTTTATGGTGTTGATATAGGTATCGCAATTTGTGAAGATATTTGGATTGACCAAGGGCCGGTCGCCAAACTTGCGGAGCGGAAACCTGGATTGGTTCTAGTTCCAAATGGCAGTCCATTTGAGAGAGCAAAAGAGGATATCAGGCAGCAGTTGGTACGTAAGCGAGCTATGGATATCGGGGCACCACTTGTCTACACAAATATGACTGGTGCTCAGGATGATTTGGTTTTCGATGGAGATTCGATTGTTAGTGATGCATCAGGAAAGATAA
>CAWULH010000090.1:0-3167 GCA_963923215.1 uncultured bacterium | reverse complement strand
TGCGTTGAATTTACTTGCCCCCATGCCAGAGACTTTTCGGAGATCTTCAATAGATTTAAATGGACCATTCTTCTCTCGATAAGTAATTATTCGTGCGGCCATTACCGGTCCAATTCCTGGTAAAGCATCTAATTGCGCAGCGGTTGCGGTATTTATATTGACTGGCCCACTTAATTTAACTTTTGAACTTCCTTTTCCACGCCCGGTGGAAGTAATAACTTTAGGAGCACCGACAACTATCTGCTCGCCATCATTTAATACGTGGGCTAGATTAATATCCGAAAGATCAACGCCTCTTTTAGCACCACCTGCTGCCTTTAATGCATCAACTGCACGTGAACCACTAGGTAATTTGTAGACACCTGGCTTATTAACTTTTCCAGCAACATCTATAACAACAATTGGCGCGATCGATGGGGTCTCTGGAATCTTTATTGCAGGGAGTGCCTCTGCATTATTTCCAGTATTGAGAAATACAAATAGAGCGCCGACAATAAGAAATCCTGCAAAGAGGATTAAAAGTGCTTTCTCTTGGTCTTTCGAAAAACCAAGGTCGTCGAATCTATCTCTTGCCCTGTTAATCAAATCTTTAAACATGGGCGCAAAAGTAATTGCGACTAAGAATTTATTTAGACAGAGTTAAATAAATTGTGGATTAAATTACAATGTTAACTAGCTTCGGCGCACGGGTAATTATTTTTAAAACCTTCCCTCCTGCGATTGCACCCTTTATCTCTGCATTATCTAGGGCCAATTTTTCAAGTTCGCTCTCAGATATTGTTGGAGATACATCAATCCGATCTTTTATCTTCCCATTAACTTGAAGAATTGCAGTCACTGCATCTGCGGCAAGTAACGCATCGTCAATCTTAGGAAAACCAGCGAGTGCTACAGCAGGTTTATGGCCCAAGTTCTCCCACATCTCCTCGGCAGTAAATGGGGCCATTAATGAGAGAGTGATTGCAATCGCCTCAGCCGCTTCGCGGACTGCAGGATCTGATGGTCCTGCTCCTGAATCGATTGCCTTACGCGTTGCATTTACCAACTCCATAATTCTGGCAACCGCAACATTAAATCTAAATGTCTCTACGGCAAGTGAAATATCGTGAAGGGCTTTATGAGTTGCTTTACGAAGTGTTAAATCACCTTTACTGAAGTCAACACCAGGCTTACTTGTTACATCTTGAGAAATTCGCCAAGCACGATTTAAAAACTTAACCGTCCCTGATGGTGAAACATCGGCCCAATCAATATCATCTTCTGGGGGGCCGGCAAATATCATTGCAAGACGGATTGCATCTACTCCATGTTTTGCAAGTTCATCAGATAATTTAATTAAATTGCCCCGGCTCTTTGACATCGCCGAACCATCCATTAATACCATTCCTTGATTTAAAAGCGCAGAAAATGGTTCGTTGAAATTTACCATTCCTAAATCAAAAAGTACTTTTGTAAAGAATCGGGAATACAAGAGATGGAGAATTGCATGGGTTACGCCGCCAACGTATTGATCAACCGGTAACCAAGTCTCAACTGCTTTCTTATCAAATGGAACATCATTTCTATCAACACTTGTATAACGTAGGTAATACCAAGAGGAGTCAACGAAAGTATCCATAGTGTCGGCATCACGTTTGGCAGCAGCGCCACATTTAGGACATGGAACATTCACCCAGGAATTGATTGCCCCAAGAGGCGATGTTCCCTTTGGCTTTAAATCAACTCCGGTTGCATCAGGAAGCTCAACTGGCAATTGATCTTGTGGTACTGGGACTTCACCACATGATGGGCAATGAATAATTGGAATTGGTGTTCCCCAGAATCTCTGTCTTGAAATTAACCAGTCACGGAGACGGAAATTCTTAGAAGGTTTTCCTAATTTCTTTGCAGAAAGTTCCTCAGTAATCTTTGCAATAGCGGCATCCTTATTCAAACCATTTAAAGAACCGGAGTTAATTAACTTTCCATCACCTTCTGTTGCAATACCGCTTACATTTGGATCTTCTTGGTCCGTTTCGACAACAACTCTTACAGGCAATTTCATCGCGCGGGCGAAATCTAAGTCACGTTGGTCATGTGCTGGAACTGCCATGATTGCACCGGTTCCATAATCCGCCAATACATAATCAGATGCCCAAATTTGTATTTTTTCACCATTGACTGGATTGATCGCATAACGATTTAAGAAAACTCCGGTCTTTGGCCGTTCGGTTGAAAGTCGATCAATATCTGACGCAGCTTTAACTTTCTCTAAGTACTTATTGAATTCTTCTTCAACGCCACTACCGGCGACCAATTCAGCTGCGAGCGCCGAGTCTGCGGCAACTACCATAAAGGTCGCGCCATAAAGTGTGTCAGGACGCGTGGTGTAGATGGTTACAGGATTTGCCCGTCCTTCTATTACAAAATCAACTTCTGCACCCTTGGATCTTCCAATCCAATTGCGCTGCATCAGCAGAACCTTCTCTGGCCACTTTCCTTCCAACTGCTCCATGTCATCAAGAAGACGATCTGCATAATCAGTTATTTTGAAGTACCACTGATTTAACTTCTTCTTAGTTACTGGGGTATCACAACGCTCACATAATCCTGCTACAACTTGTTCATTTGCTAGAACTGTCTGGCAACTTGGACACCAGTTAACTGGTGAATCTTTTCGGTATGCCAGGCCCTTCTTGTACATTTCAAGGAATAACCATTGATTCCATTTGTAATATTCAGGATCGCAAGTATTTAGAACTCTGTCCCAATCAAAAGAACAGGCAAAGCGACGCATCGAGGCTTTTTGAATTGCAATATTTTCATAAGTCCAACCTTTTGGATTCTCACCGCGTTTAATTGCGGCATTTTCTGCAGGTAATCCAAAAGCATCCCAACCAATTGGATGCATAACGTTAAAACCTTTTTGCACCCAATAACGTGCAATTACATCGCCAAGTGCATACGCCTCTGCATGTCCCATATGTAAATCACCGGATGGATAAGGAAACATATCCAATACATATTTCTTCGGACGTGCGTCATCACTACGCCCAGATTTAAATGGTTGGATCTGATCCCAGACCGGTAACCATTTCTCTTGCGTTCCGTGTATGTCATATGCCTCGTGCACGTGGACCTGAGGGGACTTGAACCCCTGACCCCTTGCATGCCATGCAAGTGCGCTA
>CAWULH010000089.1:0-3202 GCA_963923215.1 uncultured bacterium | reverse complement strand
CCTGGGCGATCTGGAAGTGAAAGTTGCAATTTAAAAAGAGCCATGTCGTAACTCTACTCTTTAAATTTGTACGATGTTCTGACCTTTAATTGCAACCTTTATCGATGCAATTGGCGTGGTCGCTGGGCCATTTAGGACTGCCCCATTTTTATCTTGGTCAAACTGCGCACCATGGCATGGGCAGAGGAGAGTATTTGACTGTGTATCGTAATTAACTGAGCAACCCTGATGGGTGCAGATTCTGGAGTAAGCGAATACTCCAGCTTTTGTTCTAAATAAAATTGCCGGTGATCCATCTGCCGCAGTAAATAATTTACGACCATCGATAGGAACTTCCGCAAGTGTTGCAATTGCCTTACCCATCTCAGGTGTTGAGCCACCTGTCTTAAAGACTTTTCCAGCAAATGCTGCGATTACAGATAGTCCCGCAACTGAACTCAATTGAATTAACTGACGGCGATCGCGGAGGTTGGGAACAATTGCCGTAATTCTCTTCTTATTCATCAGAAATAAGAATAAAGCGAGCCAGAGAACGGCATAGGCGGTGTCGCTACCAAGGAAATATGGCTTAACACTCCAAGTTGCCGATAGCCAGAGAGTTACGGCCATCGCAAAACCACCAAAAGCGGCAAGCTCTGTTGCGATTCCAAGCAATACTGCAATTCCAATTGCAAACTCTGAAATCATTACAAGCCAGCCAATTTGATAAGAATGTTCCATCATGCGACGTAATATTGATGAAATCGGCGAGGTACTTAAATATCCATTTAACTGTTCACCTATGTAATGGGGTGAGCTCTTATTTAAAAAGCCAGGATCAGTTGCTTTATTCCAACCACCATAGACCCATGTGACGCCGAGCCAGAGCCTGATTACTTTTATATAAAGTGGGTTTGATTTCCAAGAATTAAGGATTCTTTGCACTTGGAGATTCTATGTTTCAAACCTGAGAAATGTGGCTCCCTGACTTGGACTCGAACCAAGAACCTGCCGGTTAACAGCCGGCTGCTCTGCCGATTGAGCTATCAGGGATCGGCGAAGACGAACTATATCTGCTTGATTGCCATCAGCCTAATTCGCCGACAGCCAACTCTTTCTGGGCCCGCTTCTTTCCTTCCATCCCAACTAACTCTGAAAATATCGCTTGATATTCATCGCTATTTTCAACTGGGTTTAATCTCTGTAACTTAGATTTAATTTCCGCAATTGAGCGGGTGATGGCTACTTCCCGCAATCTTGCAAAGACACTTGTTACGTATTTTTCTGAAATTTCTCTATCAAGTCGGATTGGTTCAACTATTAATTCAGTTACCAGATTCTTAATACTCTCATCAGAAAGTGTTGAAATAAATTTTGCGGCATCAGGTTCTGATTTGTGGGCTAATTCTTTTGCAAGTGCCTCATATTTCTCGTAAGTAAAAGCATTTGCCTCCAATTCATTCCAATTTGGTATCAGAGATGGATATTGCAACTTAATCTTTAATACTTCCCGCTCCAAAAGCAATATTGGATCATTTAAATTGACGGCTGGGGTAGATTCAGAAGAATTATTTCTACCTTTAGGTCCACTCTTCTTTACAGCATTTGCGACGATATCTACTTCCATTCCAAGCCAACCGGCCAGCAATTTCGTGTACTCAGGGCGAAGTGAGGCATCTTTAATCTTATTTATAAGTGGCGCGACCTGATTAAGTGCATTTACTCGGCCCTCTGCATTTGCAATATTATGTTTTGCAATCTCACTTTTAATTGCGAATTGAAAGAGTGGGACTCTACGAGCAATTAGGTCTCGGACTGCTTCATCGCCCTTTTCAATGCGGAGTTCGCATGGATCCATTCCGGACTCCTCAACCGCGACAAATGTTTGAGCAACAAACTTCTGATCATCTTCAAAGGCCTTTAACGCTGCTTTCTGGCCCGCCGCATCACCATCAAATGTAAAGATAACTTCACCGCGGAAAGCATCATCATCCATTAGTAGTTGTCGTATAACCTTAATGTGATCATCTCCAAAAGCGGTTCCGCAAGTAGCTACTGCAGTTGTGACACCAGCAAGATGTGCTGCCATGACATCGGTATAACCTTCAACAATTACTACCTGCCGCTTTTTGGCAATCTCTTTCTTTGCCATATCAAGGCCATACAACAACTGACTCTTCTTATAAATTGGAGTCTCCGCTGTATTTAAATACTTTGGTCCCTGATCAACCTCATCACTTGCAAGCTTCCGTGCACCAAAACCAACGATATCTCCAGTTAAATTCTTAACTGGCCAGATTAACCGGTTTCGATATCTATCGATAAAGCCTTTACTTCCCTCTTTTATGAGGCCGGCAGTATTTAATTCTTCTTCGGTAAATCCTTTTCCTTTTAAATGTTTAAAGAGTGAATCCCACTCATCAGGTGCAAAGCCAACTCCAAAACTCTCTGCCGCACTCTTATCAAATCCTCGTTTCTGTAAGAACTCGCGGCCAACTTGGGCGGCCCCAGGTTTATTTAATTCTTCTTGGTAAAACCTTGCCGCTTCGGTATTAGCCGCAACCAACCTGGAACGATTTATTCCTGTAGTTGTACCGCCACTTCCGTCATATCGGAGTGTGTAATTAATTTTTTCGGCTAATTTCTCTACGGATTCAGTGAAAGATAAATGATCTATTTTCATCAAAAATGCAATTACATCGCCACCTACACCGCATCCAAAACAATGAAAAAATCCTTTTGAAGGAGTTACTGTAAATGACGGTGATTTCTCATCGTGAAATGGACAGAGACCTTTCCGTGCGCCACCGCCGGCACTCTTTAATTGGACGTACTCACCGACTACAGAATCTATCTGGGAATGGTCGCGCACATATGCGACATCTTCATCTCTAATCCGGCCGGACATATTGCTATCTTAACTTTGCATGGAGAGCGATGGCACCTGGATCGGTTAGAGAAGCGACTTGGTCAATAACTACGCGCATTTTCTCCGCATCGGTGCCTGCCCGTTCCCACTCCTGGATAAAAAATGACTCTAAAGTTCCTGGCGCACCACGTTTAACCGCATTGACTAGTTCATTTAACAGATTCTGTTCCGCGTCGTACCTTGCAGCCGATTTTTCGGAATTAATAATATAAAAACCAGATATTGCTTTTAATAAGCCGACTTCTATTCTCTGCTCTCTAGGAACTTCTAGATTTGCAGAGTACCTAATTAATG
>CAWULH010000088.1:0-3318 GCA_963923215.1 uncultured bacterium | reverse complement strand
CCGAAGGTATAGAGATCAGCCATTAGTAAGTTGCGCGTCCACCTGAAATATCAAAAGTGAAACCAGTTGTAAATGAACATGCTTTAGATGCTGCGAATGCGATTAATTCTGCAACTTCAGATGGCTCTCCTAGTCGACCTACGGGAATGCGAGAGACCATGTACTTCTGGATTTCATCACTTACAGTTTCGTTTATTGGTGTCCTAATAACTGCAGGTGCAATGGCATTAATGGTTATTCCTTGTGTTGCAATTTCCTTTGCGACGCCTTTCACATATCCAATAAGACCGGACTTGGAAGTGTTGTAAGGAGACATTCCTGGATTTCCTTCTTTTCCGGCAATTGAAGCAATATGAACAATCCGTCCGTATTTCTTCTCCTTCATTGAAGGAAGAACTTCGCGAGTCAATAAGATCGAGCCGTATAAATTAATATTTATTACTCTCTGGAAATCATTCCAATTGACATCTTCGGTATTAATTGAAGTAGGTCCAGCGATTCCCGCTGAATTGACGACCGCGTGAATCTGTCCAACTTCATTTAGGATTTCATTAACTACTGAACTAATACTTTCAGGATTTCCCATATCGATCTTCTTGGAATCGGCTTTTCCGATATCTTGAATATCAAGGCGGAATACCCGACCACCTTTAGATTCGATTAAATCTGATGCTGCTGCGCCAATTCCGCTCGCGGCTCCAGTTACTAAAACATTCTGCCCTGTAAAAGAGGTTAATTCTGAAGTCATGCGCGTCATAGTATCGGTATAGGCAAGGGGCTTATGCTTTACCGTCATGAAGGTAGAAATTTGGGATAACCGTCGCTGCCAAGTTGGCGAAGGACCAGTAGCAATTGGCAAAAACCACAATGATATTTGGTGGGTTGATATTTATAACTCAAAAGTTTTATATCGAAATGCAGAGACTGGCGCCACAGATGAATACACAATGCCAGAACATGTTAGTTTCATAATTCCATGTGCTGACGGATCAGATTTATTGGGAACTGCAAATGGACCGGTTCGCAGACGACGTGATGGTTCTATTGAGAAACTTCCAACTCGAGCTGAAGTAAATGGAAAAGCAGATTCATTTCCAGAGCGGTGGAATGATGCGAAGGTGGCACCAGATGGACATCTTTGGCTTGGATCTATGCCATATGACTGGGCAAAATACCCAGCAGCATGCGGACTTTATAAATTAGATAAAAATACTTTGAAATTAACTAAAGAAGTTGATGATATTAATTTAAGTAATGGCCTTGCCTGGTCATCAGATGGCCGAACTATGTATTACATAGACACAATGGCTAAATCGATTGATACCTTTGATTACAGTAATGGCCAAATCTCAAATAGACAGGTTCGCTGGCGGATAACTGATGATTCCCAAGGTCTTCCGGATGGAATGTGTATAGATAAAGAAGATGGAATCTGGGTGGCTTTTTGGAACGGCGGAGTACTCCGTCGTTTTGATAAAAATTTTGAGATCACTGATGAGATCAAAATGCCTGTACCAATGCCAACATCATGTGCCTTTATCGGTCCAAATTATGAGCAGATGATTATTACAACTGCGCATGATGGAATTTCAGATGCGAAAGAAGATTGGGGTAAGACCTTTATCTGTACTCCTAAAATTGGTGGTGTTGCGCCCACTTTATTTCCGAATTGATATTTACCAGAGAAAACTAAAGATGAGAAGGAATCGAAACTAATGAGCAACTGGCAATCAACCCGTGATCCCCAAGGACCAATGAAGAAATCAATTACACTACTTGGACATCAGAAAATTGAAGCGAGTGATGCTGATGGACTTCCTGAATCTTCCAAGAGATTTGCCGATGGTGCGCGATGGAAGTTAGAAGTTCCTTCTGTAGAAGGTCCTGCTGCATTTAAAGTGGTCTTGGATGAGGCAAAGAAACGGAATATCACCGTAAATAGAATTTCACAGGGTTCTGGAATCATGATGCAGACTGATGATGAAATTAAAGAGATGGTTTCAATTGGTAAATCAGAAAATATCGAAGTCTGCCTCTTTGTTGGTCCACGTGCCTCATGGGATATTGGTAAGCAACCACTCTCTTCAAGTGGCGTAGTTGCTAATCCATCACTTCGCGGAGCTGATCAACTCCGATATGCCGTAGAGGATGTAATCCATGGTGCGGATCTCGGAGTTCGCTCAGTACTTGTAGGTGATGTCGGATTATTAAAAATACTTGGTGATGCAAAGAAAAAGGGTGATTTACCAAGTGATTTTATTTTAAAGACCTCAGTTGCACTGACTTGTAATAATCCTGCAACTGCAGCGCTCTTCCAGGAAATCGGAGCCTCAACATTAAATCTTTCTACAGATTTATCTCTACAACAGATTGCTGCTATCCGCGCACAAGTAGATGTTCCACTTGATGTATATGTAGAAGGTCCCGATGATTTCGGTGGCCCAGTTCGCCATTATGAAGTTCCGGATCTAGTCCGCGTCGCTGCACCAATTTATCTAAAGTTCACAGTGCGCAACTCACCTGGTTTATATCCAGCAGGTGGCCATATCCAAGGAGTCGTTGAAGCAACAGCTCGGGAACGAGTACGTCGCGCATCAATTGGAATTGGAATGCTTAACCGATACGGCCTTGTATAAATGTCAGAACTCTTAATTTTTGGTGGCACAGGAACTCTTGGTGGTGCAATTAAAGATCGGTTTACCAAAGAAGGATGGAATTTAACCTGTGGCACAAGAAGCGTAAAAGAATCATGTGATTTTCAAGTCCCACTTGATTCAAAGAATCTTCCGACGATTTTAAAAGATAAAACTTTTGATGCTGTGGTCTTTGCCCAAGGTGCAAATATCAATGATTCTGTTCAGAATCACGAGCAGGCGGAATTACTTAGGCTTTTTGAGGCAAATGTTTCATTCATTTCAGATCATGTAAAAATTCTTATGGAGCACAATCTAATAAAATCAAAAGGTAGAGTTGTAATTCTTAGTTCAATATGGGAATTACTGACTCGCCAAGATAAATTTGCCTACACAGTTACAAAAGCTGCAGTAGGTGGCCTTGTTAGATCCCTCGCGGTTGATTTAGGAAGTGCAAAAGGAATTTTGGTTAATGGAATCTTGCCTGGAATTGTTGATACTCCCATGTCTCGTGGTTTATTAAAGCCAGAACAGATTGATGCAGTTATAAATGGAACTCCGACAGGAAGAATGCTTATTCCTTCCGATATTGGAAATGCCGTTTATCTTCTTGCAAGTGAATTAAATTCTGCTATATCTGGCCAATCATTATTAGTCGATAATGGCTGGTCAATCGCACGTAAGA
>CAWULH010000087.1:0-3322 GCA_963923215.1 uncultured bacterium | reverse complement strand
TCTTTGAAGTAGCACCACATAAATTGCATTTAGTTTTTTCACTAGCACTTTCAAGAATTAACCGCCCGTTACACTCATGGCATTTATAAAGGTTCCGACATTTAGCACATACCAGTGCGTTGATATATCCCCGCTCTGGAGTCAGGACCAGGACTGCGCCTTCCCTCAGTCCGTTTTTGATAATTGATTGATATGAGAATTTCCCATCTTTGAAAAAGAGAGCTGGTCGTACTGCTTTTTTCTGGCGAACTCTTATCCAATTAATTTCTGCCAGCCTAACTAACTCTAGAGAAGGACTGTGAGAGTAAAAGGTTACAGCGTTCTGACTAGAACGAATTAGAGCTAAATCACGTACATTCCAGTACGGAAAACGTGATTCATAAAAGGCAAATGAGAGGTCATCGACTATCAGTATTTCTGCATCTTCCTTCAAAGGTAAAAAGATTGAAGATCTTGTCCCAATAATTAAATTGACACTCCCAGCCAATATTTTTAAGTAATTATCAATTCGCGCAGGAGCCTCCAAGTGTGAGCCATATTCTATGAAACTCTTCTTCAAATTATTTCGAAGAAATTGCAATTCTTTTTGGTCAGGGACCACCACTAAAAGCTGGCGGCCTGGATTGACTCGATTCTCTATAAGGGCAATCAGGTCCTGATAATTCTCGCCGATGCGAAGTTCCGGGCGTTCTACTTTTCTAAATATTCCTCTCTCTCTTATAGCCGGAACTTCGTTTTTTGCTGGAATATTAGGAAGTGCAAACTTAAGGAAATTCCAGAAATTACCCGTCCATCTTTCAGCAGCTGATTGAATAAGATCTATTTGATTACTAGTTATAACAGGATTGCGATGAATAACCTTCTTTATAAATTTTAGATTATTTTTTAATTCGGCATTACTATTAATCACAAGTCCGCTTAAAATTTTTGAGCCGAAAGGAACGCTTACTAGAGATCCCACCTCAACCTTTCCATGTTTCTCTGAGAGCGCATAAGTAAATGGTTTATCTAAATGAGTTATTCCTGTGTCTACTAGGACATCAATTGCTGACGCGACAACTTCTTTAGTTGAATATTTTTGCGACGTAAGGCGCAGTTTTTGCGCCATTTCTTACTTAGAAGCTGCGCTCCGCAGCGCATCTGCTCTAAGTGTCTTCTCCCATTCAAACTCCGGAAGTTCACGACCAAAATGTCCATAGGCACTTGTCTTTGAATAAATCGGACGGAGTAAATTTAAATCTCGAATAATCGCTGCTGGACGAAGATCAAATACCTCAAGGACCGCATCAGATATCTTCTGATTAGAGACTGTCTCTGTACCAAAAGTTTCAACAAATAATCCAACAGGATGTGCTTTTCCAATTGCATATGCAACTTGAACTTCACATCGTGTGGCTAGGCCAGCCGCGACAACATTTTTTGCAATCCATCGCATTGCATAAGCCGCACTTCGATCCACTTTTGATGGATCTTTTCCTGAGAAAGCACCGCCGCCATGCCGTGCCATTCCACCATAGGTATCAACAATTATCTTCCGCCCAGTTAATCCCGCATCTCCCATAGGACCACCAATCACAAACCGTCCTGTTGGATTTATTAGATAACGAACATCCTTGGTAACGATTTCCAAATTCTTAATAATAGGTTCGATGACCAATTTCTGTAGATCTGGTGCCAACTCTCTATCAAGATCGACATCAGGCGAATGTTGGGTAGAAATAACGACGGTGTTTAATGCAACTGCTTTATCTCCGTGATATTCAATCGTTACTTGAGTTTTGCCATCCGGTCGCAAATAATTAAGTTCTCCGCTCTTGCGCACCTTAGTCAATTGTTGCGCCAATTTATGAGCTAGTGAAATCGGCAGCGGCATCAATTCTGGAGTGTCATTACATGCGTAACCGAACATTAAACCTTGGTCACCAGCACCTTGTAAATCAAGTGGATCTGCAGACGAAGAGACACGCTTCTCAAAAGCACTATCTACACCCTGAGCAATATCACTCGATTGTTGTCCGATTGATATCGAGACACCACAGGAGTTCCCATCAAAACCTTTTTCAGAAGAGTCATAACCTATTTCCAATACAGTGTTACGCACTATATTCATGACGTCGGCATAACCATTTGTTGTTACTTCACCAGCAACATGTACTTGCCCAGTTGTTATAAGTGTCTCAACTGCAACACGACTAGTTGAATCTTGTCTTAACAGATCATCCAAAATTGAATCAGAAATCGCATCGGCAATTTTATCTGGATGCCCTTCAGTAACTGATTCTGAAGTGAATAGTCTCTTGCTCACTGGGTTAACCTAACTTATCTTTCGCTCTATCCAGCAATATATGGGCAAGTGTCGTTTTAGATACCTTTGAGATTTCTTCTTTGTGGCCTTCATTACCTAACAACCAGCCCTCGGTTTCATCAGCACCAAATATTTTGCCATCTGACACATCGTTTGAATAGATAAAATCTAATCCTTTTGTAATTAATTTGCGATTAGCTTCTGATTGTCCAGCATCTTGCGTTTCAGCAGAAAAACCAATGATTACTTGGTCATTTCTCTTTTTCTCTTTAAGACTTGCAAGGAGATCAACATTCCTTTCTAAATCTATTCGGCTGAGATCTTCCTTCTTAATCTTTTTATCGCTGACTAAGACAGGTTTGGCATCGGCAATCGCGGCAGCCATAAGTAGGACGTCACATTTTGAAAATGCGTCGTCCAATGCAATTTGAAGTTCAGAAGTAGTTGAAACCGGGATGAAGTTAATCCCTTCTGGAATTTTTAGATCTAAATTTGCTCCTATTAATGTTACGTTGGCTCCCCGAGATTGTGCTGCTTCTGCAATCGCAATTCCCTGTTTTCCTGAAGACCTATTTCCGATGTATCTGACAGGATCAATGTTTTCCCGTGTTCCTCCTGCAGTAACTAACACTCTCTTTCCAGATAAATCCGAATTAAGTTCTAAGAATTTTGAAATTTCTGCCACAAGCCTTGGTATTTCCGGATATCGTCCAACACCTACATCATTTCCAGTCATTCGCCCTTCATCTGGTTCAACTACTAAAAAGCCACGTTCACGAAGTTTCTTAACATTTTCAATAGTGGCTGGATTACTCCACATTTCAGGATGCATTGCTGGTACTAAAATTTTTGGAGCATCAGAACTTATTAAAATATTAGTAAGAAGATCATCACACACGCCTTGAACAATTTTTGCTAAGAGGTCTGCTGTTGTTGGAGCAATAATTATTGCTGAATTTCTCTTTGCCAGTGCTATATGTGGTACTTCTTTAACGTTCTCCCAAAGTTCCACCGGGA
>CAWULH010000086.1:0-3327 GCA_963923215.1 uncultured bacterium | reverse complement strand
CGAGTCCAAGCCATTGCAATGGCATCGCAAAGTGATCGGATGAAGAAAAAACTTGGTGCAGTTCAAGAGCGTTTAACTGAATCACTTGAAGATTTATTCCGTGAAGCTAAAGAACGTGGCTGGGCAAAAGAAGGTATGAATCCCCGCGCTGTTGCAGTATTGGTTCAGGCCTATACATTTGGTCATGTCATAGATGATTTCACTCCTGAACATATGGAGATTGAGGCTTGGTATCTACTTATAGACCAGGTAGTCGAGGATGTCTTTTTCCCGCCTAAATAATCAAAAATAAAGAGGAATTTGCCCAACTAAGTACTTATAAATTAACCTATGCTTAAGTTTCCGGCGAGGGATTATCTCCGTAATCGACGGCAGGTATTTACTCCTCGGAACGTATTCTGTGTAACCGAGTTGAGAGAAGATAAAAATGGCAGAAGTAAAAATCAGTGGAACAGTACGTACTGCATTCGGTAAGGGTGCATCACGTCGTGATCGTCGCGATGGAAATGTTCCTGCAGTTATCTATGGACATAATGAGGCGCCAAAACATTTGGCACTCCCAATTCGTGAACTAACTGCCGCATTAAAAACATCAAACGTTCTAATCGATATTTCTTATGATGGTAAGACTGAATTAACTCTGCCAAAGTCAGTTTCACGTAATCCATTGACTGGTGCACTTTCACATATTGATCTTCTAATCGTTCGCCGCGGTGAGCGCGTTAAAGTTGAAGTTCCAGTACATACCGAAGGTAAGTACGACCAAGACGGAATTCTTTCTCACATTAATAACACAATTGAAGTTGAGGCTGACGTTACAAGCATTCCTCAATTCCTAACTCTTGACTTAACAGATATGAAGGCTGGAGATACCAAGTTTGCATCTGATGTAGTTCTACCTGCAGGTGTTAAGTTGATTTCAGATCCACATATGGCTGTTGCCCACGTTTCAGAACGCGCTGCGGCTGAAGAAGTTGCTGCGCCAGTTGCTGCAGAAGGTGCTGCGCCTGCTGAAGGTGCTGCTGCACCTGCAGAAGGTGGCGAAGCTGCTCCTGCTAAAGAGTAATAACTAGTAAATAATTTAATGAGCGGTGAGCGCTGGATTGTTTGCGGATTGGGTAATCCGGGCAACCAGTACTCACTGACTCGCCATAACATCGGACAATTGGTAGTTGATTACATGGCAGGTACTTCTTCTTTTTCTCCACATAAATCAAAAACTAATATTGCCGATATCAAAGTCGCTGGACATCCTGTAACACTTGTTAAATCGCAGGGTTACATGAATGAGACTGGCGGGCCACTCCGTGCAATTTTGGATTTTTATAAAGTAACTCCTGATCACATCATCGTTATTCACGATGAACTAGATATTCCATTTAAGGAGATCCGTCTTAAATTAGGTGGCGGCGATAACGGGCATAATGGTTTGAAATCAATATCAGCAAATCTCTCTCCAAATTATTACCGGGTTCGTATGGGGGTTGGTCGACCAAATGGTCCAATGGATCCGGCAGATTTTGTTTTACAGAAATTCAATTCATCAGAAAGTGCTGACTTAGAAGAGTTCGTCGCGCGTGGCGCACTAGCGGCAGAGAAATTAATTGAGAAAGGTTTAGACCAAGCTCAGAACGAATTTAATAAGTAATCAACCGGTATTTCTTAAGCCGGCAGCAACACCATTAATAGTTAAAAGTAAGGCCCGGCCAAATAGTGGATCCACATCTGGGTTTTTACGTACTCGGTTTAATAAAACAACTTGGAGCATATGAAGAGGTGCAAGATATGCATCTCGAACTTGGAGTGTTCTGGCCAGAATTGGTTGATTGCCAAGAAGTTCTTTCTTACTAGTTAGATTCAGTAATTCTTTAACTGTTAATTCAAATTCTTCTTCAATTTCCTTTAAGAAATGGTGAAGTTCTGGATCAACTAGTGTCTCGACATATTTACGAGCCATTTTCAGATCAGTTTTTGCCATTGTCATCTCAACATTGGAAATGAAAGTTCTAAAGAAGTGCCACTCTTTTAGCATTTCTGAAAGGACATCTGATTTTCCTGCTTCTCTCGCTGCTTTAAGTCCAGATCCAACTCCAAACCAACCAGGAACAATTTGTCTTGATTGCGTCCAACCAAATACCCAAGGAATTGCACGTAATGAGGTAAGTCCACCGGATGCATCAGGCCTGCGAGATGGTCTTGAACCGAGGAACATATTTCCGAGTTGTTCAACTGGAGTTGATTGATAGAAATACTTTGGAAGATCAGGATGATCTATCAATTTTCGATAAGACTTGAAGGCATTTTCGCTAACGATATCCATACATGCAGACCAATTCTGTAACGCTTCCACAGATTGGCGAGGGGCTCGATTTAAAACAGTAGCTTCAAGAGCCGCCGCGAGAGTCAATTCAACATTTTCCCTTGCTAGAGATGCGAGTGAATATTTATCACTTATAACTTCACCTTGTTCAGTCATCTTTATCTGACCATCAAGTGTTCCCCAAGGGAGAGCGATTAAAGCGTCGTAAGTTGGACCGCCACCGCGACCAACAGAACCACCGCGACCATGGAATAACCGGAGTGTTACGCCATGTTTCGCAGCAACATCACGGAGTTTTCGTTGCGCTTTGTGAATCTCCCATTGTGATGTCGCGATACCGGCATCCTTATTTGAATCAGAATAACCAAGCATCACTTCCTGGATATTGCCGCGCTTCTTAACAATCTCACGGTAGGAAGATGTACTAAGTAAAGAATCTAGGATTGAATCAGCAGCCTGTAACTCTGCAACAGTTTCAAGTAGTGGAGCGTAACCAATTAGGCCATTAAGTCCTGCAAGGTCGCCAAGCTTTACCGCAGCCAGTACATCTTCATGCGATTTAGTCATGGAAATAATGTAAGTTTCAATTACTTCAGGACCGAACATTTCAATTAATTCTCGGATTGCCACAAAAGTGTTGTAAACCTTTGCCGAATTTCCTTCTAATTTATCTACTCCAACTTTCTCAATTTCAGCAAGAGCAGCATGATGGGCCTCTGAATGTTCGCGAATATCCATCGTTGCATGGGTGATTCCGAACGATGAAACAGTTCTTATTATTCTTTCCAACAAACCATGTGCAATTAACTCACCGCGATTTTCAATTAGAGATTTCTGCATCATTATTAAATCTTTGAGAAGCTCGGCTGTGTTCTGATAATCCCTATTTGGAACGTGAGGTCCCCCGGCAGCATGACGTCGTTGCGTCAGAATTAAACGATGCCTTATGGCTGTTGCCTTTAATCGGTAAGGCTCCTCCGCATTAATTCTGCGGAAACGTTCCTCAA
>CAWULH010000085.1:0-3351 GCA_963923215.1 uncultured bacterium | reverse complement strand
CAGATTTAGTGACTGATAGAAGTGATGCTTCTGGGACTGGCTATTTTGACAGTGTGAATAACAAATACGTTGAGAAGATATTTCAAAGAGCCTACTTAAGTGATTCAAAAGTGATACTACCTAAAGTTCTAGGACCAAATGAATCAACACTTAGAACTGTAAACGGCACATTAATTGGTCCAGGGGCTGGCGATAACGCAGCCGCTGCACTTGGAGTCGGAGCAGAGTTAGGGGATGTAGTAATTTCTCTTGGCACGAGTGGAACTGCATTTTCTGTATCTAAGACTCCAACTTTTGATCCAAGTGGTGAAGTGGCTGGATTTGCAGATGCCACTGGTAATTTTCTACCGTTAGTCTGCACCTTGAATGCATCACGAATCTTGGATAGTGCAAATAACATCTTAGGTTCTGATTTCAACGAGTTGGGTGAATTGGCTCTTAAAGCAGAGCCAGGAGCGGATGGCCTTACGCTACTTCCATATTTTGAAGGTGAACGCACTCCTAATAGGCCGAATGCAACAGGAGTTCTTTCAGGAATGACTCTTTCAAATACCACGAGACCAAATATCGCACGAGCGATGATAGAAGGAATGCTCTGTGGAATGGCTGATGCATTGTCAGCGCTTGAGAAAAATGGTGTACTAATTAAACGAATCTTATTGATTGGTGGTGGTGCAAAAAGTGTTGCTGTTGCAAAGATTGCTTCGCAAATATTTGGACGTGAAATACTTGTTCCGAGACCAGGAGAATATGTCGCAGACGGCGCCGCTAAACAAGCTGCCTGGATTGCAACTGGCCAATATCCAAATTGGAATTTGGGAGAGATAAAAAGGTACAAAGAGTTACATTCTCCTGAAGTTTTACTTAAATACCGAGAGTTAAGAGATAGAACAGAAAACTGGTAAATATGGCCTTAGAAAAAGAGATCATTGAATTTCTGGAAAAACGATCTGCAATGGGTCTTCCTGATATTTGGGAAGCTCCAGTTGAAATTTTAAGAAAGAACCTTGCCAATCGACCATTATTGAGTGGTGAACCTGAAAAGATTTATGAAGTCGAACATAGGTTTTTTGCCGGGCCAACCGCTGAATTACCACTTCGTATTTACAGACCGCATTGGCATAAACCTCTGCCCGCTTTAATTTATTTTTGCGGTGGTGGATGGGTATTAAATTCATTAGATATTTACGAACAAGTATGTCGCTCTCTTGCAAATAAAGGTCAATTTGTAGTCATTGCAGTTAACTATCAGAAAGCTCCCGAACATCCCTTCCCAATTCCATTTGATGACTGCTACGCCACTCTCCTCTGGGTTCAAGAAAATGCTGATCGACTTGGAATAGATGCCAATCAAATAGGTGTTGCTGGAGATAGTGCAGGCGGAAATCTCGCTTCATGCGTAGCTCTGAAAGCACGAGATAAGGAAGAAATTAAGTTGGCATTCCAGGCTCTTATCTACCCTTGCAATGATCCAGAAATGGATTATGAATCTGCCAGAACTAATGGAGTAGGTTTTAACTTAACTACAAAGGGAATGAAGACTTTCTGGGATATGTACCTTCAGAAAAAATCAGATCGTAAAAACCCTTATGCCTCACCATTTGCGGCTAAAGATTTAAGTAATCTTCCTCCGACAATTATTATTACAGCAGAATATGACCCCCTCTTAGATGATGGTTATAACTATGCGCAGTTGCTAAAGAAGAGTGGTGTGACGGTTAGTTATTATGAGTATCCAGGAATGATTCATGGTTTTTTTAGCCTCGCCGGAGTGACGCCTGTCGCAATAGAAGCGCAACAACGCTTGGCAGATGAAATCAACGCACTTATTTTAGATAAATAATCAAATAATCTAAGCCCATGTCTCGTAAGGGTTGGATCCTATTCTTTTTAAGTGGTTTTGTCTGGGGTATCCCCTATTTATTGATTCGAGTCGCAGTAAAAGAAGTTGATGCCACTGTTGTTGTATTTACACGTGTACTTATTGGTGCACTAATTTTTGTACCAGTAACCTGGCGAAGCGGCACACTTAAATCTGCAATGAAGTATTGGAAGTGGATACTTTTCTATGCAATTGGCGAAATGATTGGACCTTTCTGGTTAATCACAACCGCGGAGAAACACGTAACTTCTGGGCTTGCTGGATTACTTATAGCAACCACTCCAATTTGGTCAGCAATCCAGGCCTCTATTCACGGTGATAAATCAGTTTGGCATAAACGGCGACTAATGGGAATGATTATCGGATTTCTTGGAATCTTCCTGGTTGTTGGGATCGAGAGTCTTAAAGGTAAACAGAGCGCACTAGCCATTGGAATGTTAATTCTTGCAGCTATGGGTTACTCCGTAGCAATGATGACAATTTCAAGAAAAGCCGGCGATGCTGATGGAAAAGCGATTAATGGTGTAGCAATGGCAATTACTGCTCTTGTTTATCTTCCTTTTGCAATTCATTTTGCACCCACACAAGTCCCTTCAGTAAAGGCAATCGCTGCTCTTTTAACTCTCGGACTGATTCCAACTGCACTTGCTTTCTTTATCTTCTTTATTCTTATTGCTGAGATTGGAGCCGCTCGTGGCTCATTGGTTACCTATTTAAATACCGCTTTTGCTGTCCTGCTTGGAGTATTAATCCTGGGAGAACCGTTAACTCTTGGAATTATTCTTGGACTTCCTTTAGTTCTTATCGGAAGTTATTTTGCAAGTCATAAACCTACTGCTGGATAAATCCCAAACGAGAAAGAGCTTTTGGATCTTTCTGCCAATCTTTGGTCACTTTTACATGGAGGCTGAGATAAATTTTTGAACCAAGATAACTCTCAATCTGTGTTCTTGCCTTACTCCCGATCTCTTTCAATTTGGATCCCTTTTTACCTATGATCATAGGTTTCTGGCTATCGCGTTCCACATGAATAGTGGCGTGGATATCCATTAAATCCTTATTCTCGCGCTTTGCATAACTCTCAATTGTCACCACAATAGAATGTGGGACTTCTTGAAAGGTTTCAGCAATTGCGGCTTCCCTAATGAATTCAGAAATAATAAGTTCGGTCGCTTGGTCTGTATCTATATCTGCAGGATAAAGCGGTGGCGATTCAATAAGGCGCTTTGATATTTCTCTCTCAAGTACTTCGATCTGTAAATTATTCTTTGCGGAGATTGGTATCACTGCTTCATATTTAATTTTCATTTTATTAAATAATAGATCGATTTCAGAAAGTTTTTTAGCTATTAAATCACTTGAAGCTACATCGGTCTTAGTTAGAGCAATAATTATCGGAGATTTTGAGATCTGCTTAATTATGAATTCATCCCCACTCCCCAACTCTTCGTTGACTGGCAGGCAAATTA
>CAWULH010000084.1:0-3455 GCA_963923215.1 uncultured bacterium | reverse complement strand
TCCCAAGGTTCACCTTTTCCAAAACTCTTTTCTGCAGCAAGTTCACTCGCTCGCATAGCGACTTTGTGGGCTTTAATGTGATCTGGGTGTCCATATCCACCAAATTCATCGTAAGTAATTAAAACATCTGGTTTAACTTCACGGATAATTTCAACTAGTTTTCCTGCTGCTTCATCTAAGTCCGCCTGCCAGAAAGAATCTTTCCGATTGTTTGGTTCTGTTCCCATCATGCCGCTGTCGCGATAATTTCCCAAGAATCTATGGTCTTTTACTCCGATTACTTTCATCGCGTTGGCCAATTCTTCAATTCGATGTTTGCCTAGATTATCGTCATGCGCGGAAGCAAGATGAGAAAGTTCAGGGATCAAAACTTCACCCTCTTCACCTCTAGTACAGGTTACTAAAGTGACTTTTACGCCTTCTTCGACATATTTAGCCATTGTTATGGCATTGTTGATTGTTTCATCATCTGGATGAGCATGAACTAATAAAAGCCTACGGTTGGACACAGGCAAATACTATGTGAATTTTTTGACTACTCTGACTACGATATGTGTGATGAGTACAGCAGAAATAAATGGAAAAGATAAGGCTCGCCTTCCTAAAGATGAAAGAAAAGCATTATTGCTTTCAGCTGCATTAGAAGTCTTTACATCTGCTGGATACCATGCGGCGGCAATGGATGAAATTGCCGACCGGGCAAAAGTTTCAAAGCCAGTTCTCTACCAACATTTTCCATCAAAACTTGATCTTTATTTAGCAGTCCTCGATTTACATATTGACTCCTTGGTATTTGATATTCAGAAAGCAATTGCCTCAACAAAAAATAATTCAGATCGCATTAGAGCAACAGTAGATTCATATTTCAACTTTATTACTCAGGAAGGTGAGGCATATCGCCTTTTATTTGAGAGCGATATGACAACCGAACCTCAAGTCAGTGAGCGATTAAATCGAATGACCTATGACTGTGCTGCCGCATTTAGCGCAGCTATCGCAATTGATACGGGTCTACCTAAAGAGTCTTCTATGATGCTTGCGGTCGGTTTAATTGGAACCGTACAAACTTCAGCGCGACACTGGATAGAAAGAGATAGTAAAGTTGATCAAGCAAAAGCTGGAGAGTTAGTGTCCAATTTAATTTGGCGCGGTATTTCTGGCTTCCCAAAGCAGCAATAATTAAATCAGTAACCGATAAGAGTAAATGTAAATAGAGGAGAATTTGTGGCAACCAAGAAAAGTACTGGTGGAAATACTGAAGTGCGAATTGGAATTACTGATTCAACCCATGAATTACATATCGAAGTTGAATCTCCAACAGATGAAGTTCTTGCCTTAGTAAATGCTTCTATCGATTCCGGTAAAGCATTGAAGTTAACCGATATAAAGGGCCGTCAGACAATCGTTCCTGCAAGCAAGATAGGTTTTATTGAGGTGGGCCAGGCGCCAGAGCGTCGCGTTGGCTTTGCTTCCCTTTAATTTAAATTAAATAAACCCTTAATTGCAGTAGCAATCATCTCAACTGCTATCGCTGCGAGCAATAATCCTGCGATACGTGCAAAGAGCGTTACACCAGATTCCTTTATGAGCCCAAATATTTTTGTCGCGTACATAAGGGTAAAACCAATGACTAAATGGACCGCAATAATCGCAAGCAGAAGCATTAATCGATAATTATTGTTTAGGGCGTGCTGCGCATAAATAATTGTTGTAACAATTGCTCCGGGTCCTGCCAGCAATGGTGTACCAAGTGGCACCATAGCAATATTCACATTCTTCTCTCGTGATGTTGAGCTATCAGCTCCACCCGTTAAGAGTTGAAGTGAAATTAGGAGCATAAGTAATCCACCCGCAGCAAGTAAAGAATCAACAGAAATATGTAAATAATCAAGAATTAATTTCCCAAAGATGGCAAAAGCAATAATTACTCCAAATGAAACAGTTGCTGCTTGCCAAGCCAATTCCCGTTGACGTTTCTTACTTGAATTTGCAGCAAGAGCTAGAAATATTGGTGTTGCACCTGGTGGATCGATGATTACAAGCAATGTAATGAATGCTTGAATTCCAAAAGTGAGAACTCCCATGGCTGCAAAATTAGTCACTTCCGCACCACCCTTCGTTCATTTGCTTTGGCTTCAAGTTCTTCCCAATTCTCTTCTGAAGTTGTGAACTCCGCTAATAAATTAAGTTTACCTTGTCCATGATAGTCACTGGATCCAGTTGCAATTAAGTTAAAGTCCCGTGCAATATGCAATAAAACCTCTTGAATTTCAGGTGTATGGTCACGATGAAAAATTTCAATTCCATCCAATCCCGCTTCAACCATTGGTTCGAATGCTTTTTCATCGATAGTTCGGCCACGCAATGAAGCAAATGGGTGCGCAATTACTGCAACCCCACCTGCATTTTTAATCATTCTAATTACTTCTATAGGAGTCGGTGAATAGTGGGGAATGTAAAATTTTGAATTATTATGTAATAGATCTGCAAAAACTTCCTCTCGGCTTTTTGCAATACCCTTCTTAATAAGTGCGTCCGCCAGATGCGGCCTACCCAAAGTTGCACCATCTTTTGACTCCATTAGAACATCTTCCATCGTGATTTCTATTCCGGCTTCATTTAATCTTTTAATTATCCGTTCCATCCGACCGACTCGGTTATCGCGAACTTTTGCCATAGATTCTTGAAGGGGTTGGTTATTTTTATCAAAAAGTAAACCGAGCATATGAACGGAAAAACCACCTTCTGCTTGGCAAGAAATTTCAGAACCCAGCACTAAATCCATTCCTGGTCGTAGCGCAGTAATAGCTTCATCCCAACCAGCGGTTGAGTCATGATCAGTAAGTGCGATCACTTTTAGACCTTGCGAATGGGCCTTATTTATCAATTCTGAAGGAGAATCCGTCCCGTCACTTACATTGGAATGGGTATGCAAATCAATCATTACTGTCTGACCTAGTAACAAATATTGCACATCCGATGAGTAATCCGATAATTCCAGGAATTATTCCTCCAGATGGTTTCTGATGAAGCCAGATTGCTGCAATCAAGGCACTAACTGGAACTTCAAAGAAAATAATTAGAGAAACAACTACAGGAGAAACTCTTTTCAAGGACATATTAAACATTGTGTGACCAAGAATTTGTGCCCCTAAAATTAAAAGGGCTGTTATTATCCATTCTCGCTTTGGAAATCCCCAGAGTTGAACTTTCAAGATAAGTCCGGCAACGAGAGAAGTTAGTGCGCAAGTTGAATAACAAATAACTGCAAAAGTTGAGGTTGATATATTTCGCTGTGCTTTGGCACCAGCCAACATATATCCCGCTGCAAGTGCACCCGCAAGAATTCCTGCAACATCTCCGTAGAAATATTTTGTGCTTAATGATAGATCAAGTCCAGTTATAAGAAGTACAGATATAAAAGCAATCACCATTCCACCCCAAGAGCGGCGAGG
>CAWULH010000083.1:0-3459 GCA_963923215.1 uncultured bacterium | reverse complement strand
CATTAGCTGAAATTAAGGATCTTATTAATACCGCTAAAACAGTCGCCATAGTGGGTGTTTCAAATAAGGCGGATAGACCCAGCCATGGCGTTGCAAAGGCACTTATTGAATCTGGCGATTATGAAATCTATTTAGTCAATCCCCTATACGACGAGGTTCTCGGCCAGAAGGTTTATAAAACCTTAGAGGAGATTCCGGTCCCGATAGATATTGTTGATGTATTTAGAAAAATTTCCGATCTGCCACCAGTATTTGAATCCGTGCAGAAAATTGGTGCAAAAAATATCTGGCTTCAAAAAGAGATTATTGATGAGGAATTAGCAGCTAAGGCCCAGGATGTTGGAATTGGCGTTGTAATGGATCGATGTTTAATGGTGGATCACAAATTATTTAAAACACGTTGATATAAATCAACGGTATCTCTAGCAATGGAGTCCCAAGAGAAATTATCTATCGCCCTATTCCGACCAGCTTTACCGTAAGAAATGAGTTTTTCTGGATTTCCCATTAAGGAATTTATTTTCTTAGTAAGTGCTTCTTCAAATGATGCACTGTTACCATCGTAATTAATAAGTTCCCCAGTCTCTCCATCACTTACCACTTCTGGAATTCCTCCAACATTGGATGCGAGCACTGCAGTCTCACATGCCATCGCCTCTAAATTTACTATTCCTAGCGGCTCGTAAATCGAAGGGCAAATAAATAGATCAGCCGAGGAAAGAAGTGAAATTACTTCATCTTGCGGAAGCATTTTTTCAAACCACCAGACGTTCTTTCTATTTTTCGCAAGCTCGGCAATTGCCTCACTTACTTCTCTACCAATTCCCGGTTCATCTGGGCTTCCAGCCGCTAGGACTAAGCCAAATTCGGGATCAACATCCTTCCAGGCGCGGAGAAGATGAGTTAATCCCTTCTGCCTCGTAATTCGCCCAACAAAAATTGCAAAGCGACCAGATATTCCATGCCTATTCAAAAGACTTTCATCAATAGTTGGTCGATATTTTTCAGTGTCAATTCCATTTAATATTGCGTGAACTTTATTGGGATCTAAATTTGGATATGCGCGAAGTACATCCCTTCTCATTCCTTGGCTAACTGCAATGATTGCATCTGCGCCTTCATATGCAGTCTTCTCTGCCCAAGAAGATATTCGATAGCCACCACCGATTTGTTCCGCTTTCCAAGGACGATCTGGTTCTAATGAGTGGGCCGAAATAATATGTGGCGTTCCATTCAACATCTTGGAGAAATGACCTGCCATATTTGCATACCAGGTATGCGAATGAACAAGATCAACATTTTTTAGATTTTCAGCGATAGAAATATCGGTGATTAAAGCTTGAAGAGCTGGATTTAAGTTCTTCTCATTCTCAGATAGGTCGTATCCAATTGCATCTGCTCTTGGCTCACCGAAGCAATGAACTTCCGTTTCGATTAATTTGGTCAGACTTCTAGCTAAATATTTAACATGTACGCCGGCGCCGCCATAGATGTGAGGCTCCCATTCTTTGGTTACCAGCCCCACCTTCAATTAGTTACTCCTAACAACTTAATAACAAATCTGGATATCTCTTATATAGGGTTAACTTTAGGAGTACTTTTAAGGTATGCCAAGCAGACGTTCTCTACTTTCAATTGTCTTAGCCGGTGGTGAAGGTAAGCGACTTATGCCTCTAACTGCAGATAGAGCAAAACCAGCAGTTCCGTTTGGTGGGGCATATCGCTTAGTTGATTTTGTCTTATCAAATTTGGTAAATGCTGATATGAGAAGAATTGCGGTTTTAACCCAATACAAATCACATTCATTAGACCGTCACATAACGACAACCTGGCGTATGTCACCACTTTTGGATAATTATGTAACTCCGGTTCCTGCTCAACAACGTCTTGGGCCTAGGTGGTACACCGGTAGCGCAGATGCAATTTTGCAGAACTTCAATTTAATTCATGATGACAATCCTGAATATGTACTTGTTTTCGGCGCAGATCACGTATATCGCATGGATCCTGAGCAGATGTTTCAATTTCATCGCGACCATGAGGCAGGCGTAAGTGTCGCTGCAATTCGAATAAAGAGAAAAGATGCAACTGAATTCGGTTGTATTGAATTGGATCAAGATGGAATTACTATCAAAGCATTTCATGAGAAACCAAAGGATCCGCCTGGTATTCCGGGAGCGGAGGATTACACATTAGTTTCTATGGGAAATTACATTTTCAACAGAAAAGTTATGGAAGAAGCATTACTTGAAGACAGTAAAGATGAAAAAAGCAAACATGATTTAGGCACCAACATCATTCCGCTCCTAACCTCACGTGGACTTGCTGTGGCATACGACTTTTCAAATAACCATGTGCCGGGTGAGACCGAACGTGATCATGGGTATTGGCGCGACGTTGGTAATATTGATGCTTATCACGAAGCTCATATGGACTTAGTTTCAGTTCACCCAATTTTTAATTTATACAATCGCGAATGGCCGGTATTAACTTCTTTACCTCCTCTCCCACCTGCAAAATTCTCTGAAAATGGGACTGCGGTTGATTCGATTGTTGGAGCGGGTTCAATTATTGCTGGAAGTAGAGTTGAACGGTCTGTAATTTCATTTGATGTTCAAGTTCAGCCTTCGGCCCTTCTCCAAGGAACAGTGGTTATGCCAGGCGTTCGAATTGGAAATAATGTGATTATTAGAAATGCCATTCTAGATAAGAATGTAATTGTGGAGCCTGGTGCTGAAATCGGAATTGATCATGAACGTGATAGTGAAAGATTTACAGTTTCAGCAAATGGAATAGTAGTAGTAGGTAAAGGAACTATCGTTACTGCTTAGCCGCGATTGACAAACCAGATCTGGATGCTATGAGCCGCAACAATTACTTTTCCGTTTGGTGCCGCTAATTTTGGTTCATAATTAAGTACTGAAGAGCCTGAATCAAAGACAGTTCGGTAGGCACTTCCCCATTGGCCTTCTGGAAGAGTGAATTCGACCTCCCTCTCTTCCGCATTTAACAACATGAGTAGACCCTGGTTTGCAGTTGCTTCTACATACATGCTCAAAGTCTTAGTTGAAACTACTTGCCATTCATCAGAATTCATCTCAGCTCCGTTTAAATTAAACCAAGCGAGATCTTTTCGGCTGGTATTCAAATCGAGTTCCCCGGTGAAGAAAGTTCGAGCAACTGGTGCTAAGTATTCCTTGCGAAGAGCAATTAGAGTCTTTGTAGTTTCAAATAATTCTTTCTCTCTTTCATTTTGCTGCCAATTAAGGGCCCAGCCGCCATTAAATGAGTCTTCTCCACGTAAATTGTTAACAGTGTCATCTAAGGGAAGAGAATAAGCATTGTTGGAACCACTTTGAGTTCTACCTATTTCATCTCCCATAAGAATCATCGGAACGCCAGCTGACATTACGAGTGATGCCATCAAGCTCTTCTGCAAAGTTTTTCGCTGTTTGTTAA
>CAWULH010000082.1:0-3460 GCA_963923215.1 uncultured bacterium | reverse complement strand
TCGGCCAATTATGTTTATTTAAATTATCTTCACCAGCAGAAAATCCTTATGGTTCTGCCAAGTATGGCTCGCGTTATCAGAACCAACGCGGTCCTACTGCAAGTAAATCTTGGTTAAATTTTCACCGAACAAAAATTAATTAATCTTTTGTAATTGGAAAATGAAGGGTAAAAGCACAGCCCTTACCTTCTTCTGATGAAACTGTTACTGAACCACCATGTGCTTTCATTACTGCATCGACTATTGCAAGACCAAGACCACTTCCTTCTCCACTTGTCCGCTTACGAGATGGATCTGCTCTGAAAAATCTTTCAAAGATCCGCTCTTGATCACTCTTTGATAAACCAGGACCATCATCTGAAACAGTGATAGTTACTTCATTCTCATTACTCTCTGCGTTAACCGCCACATTTGTTCCTGCTGGAGTATGAGTTCGGGTATTGGCTAATAAATTTGCAACCGCTTGATGGATACGCATCGAATCACCAAGTACAAATAAATCATTCTCAACAACTACCGAAATTGGATGATTTGGGCCGGCAGCACGTGCTGACTCAACAACTTCATTTATTAAATGAGTTAAATCAACCGGATCTTTATTCAACATCGGTGCCTGATCTAACCGTGCAAGTAATAATAAATCTTCGACTAAAGAACCCATCCGAATAGATTCTTTTTCAATCCGTCCAACTAACTCTTTTGTTTTCTCTTCGCCAACAACTGCACCCTGTCTGTGTAACTCAGCAAAACCACGAATTGCTGTAAGTGGAGTTCGAAGTTCATGAGATGCATCAGCAACAAAACGACGCAATCTTGATTCTGATTTAGTACGCGCAGCAAATGAATCTTCAATTCGAGAAAGCATCTGGTTGAGGCTTGTTGTTAATCTTCCAACTTCAGTCTTCGGATTTGCTTCATCAAGACGGACAGAGAGATCACCTTCTGCAATTGCAGCAGCTTTCTCTTCAATTCTTTTAAGTGGACGTAAAGAGAAGTTAATAACTCCCCAAGAGATAAAAATGATTAAGAATAAAATTAATAAACTAATTCCGATAAATACGCCAGTTAATTTATTAAGAGTGCTATTAATATCGCTATAAGAGACAGCTACGACCATACTCCCGAGGCCTGAAGGAAGTAATCGGGCAATCGCTCTTATATCTGGACTGTCATTCTCACCTTTAATTGTGAATGGTTTTCCTTTATGTGAAACCACACCAGATGCCGTTAACTTTGTAAATTCTCCTTCAGAAATATGATTGGCGAAATCACCACCAAGTTGACCCATTACATTGCCCTGCAAATCAAGAAGTGTTATCTGAGTAGTTGTGGGAACGGAACCTAATGGTCTTACGGGGCGAAAAGTATTCTGGTCATCCTGTTCACCATTCGGATTCGTATTAATTCCTGCGCGATCAAGGCGCATTATTGAACGACCAGAGATATTATCTAATTGGTTATCTAATTGACCTACTAAATAATTTTTTAGTGCCACATGAGCAGCAAAGTCCGAACCTGCAATTGCAACAAGTGCGAGAGTAAACGTCACAATCATCAACCTGATACGTAGAGACCAGTTTGATAATGTGAATTTCATAAAGTGATTTTACTTTGTTGGGGCAATACGCATTCGATACCCAACCCCGCGCACTGTGTGAATAAGTGCTGGTTCGAAGGTATCAATTTTCTTACGGAGGTACGAAACATAAGTCTCGACGATTCCAGCATCGCCACGGAAGTCATACTGCCAGACGTGATCAAGTATTTGAGACTTTGAAACTACGCGGTCAGCATTAATCATCAAGTAACGTAGAAGAGTAAATTCAGTTGGAGAGAGATCAATTAATTGCCCAGCACGGCGAACTTCATGAGTTGCTTCATCTAATTCAAGATCAGCAAAACGAATCTTCTCATCATCAATCGGAGCATCAACTGCGCCAATTCGGCGAAGTAATGCACGGAGTCTTGCGACAAGCTCTTCAAGTGAGAATGGCTTTGTTACATAATCATCGCCACCAATTGTTAAACCAGTAATCTTGTCTTCAGTTGTATCTTTTGCGGTTAAAAATAAAACTCCAACCGAATGACCCTCTGCACGGAGTTGTCTGCAAACTTCAAAGCCATTTTGATCTGGAAGCATCACATCAAGAATTAATGCATGTGGTTTAAATTCTTCTGCAATTGCGAGCGCCTGAGATCCAGTCGCAGCAGTTCTAACTTCAAAGCCAACAAAGCGAAGACTTGTGGCAATTAATTCTGAAATTGAATTCTCATCATCAACCACAAGAATTCTCTGAGTTGATTTCGCAGTACTTTCCGGCTTCTCTTTAAGGCTATTCATAGGTAGGAGGATTCTCCCGCAATCTGAGAGTCCCCTGAGAATGGACCGAGAGCCCGGCTTGAATATCCAAGAACGTAGAGCCTGAACTTATCCACAGAATGTGGATTAAATGTGGAGAATTACAGCCGTGTAATTCGTTCGCTTAACGCCAGCGAGTTGCTAGGGAGAATCCTGCTCCTATGAATGCGAAGCCCACCACCATATTCCACGCATGAATGCCCGGGATCGGATAGTTGGTCTGGCTGATGTAGAAGATGACGATCCAGAGAAGGCCAACAATAAAGAGGGCAATCATCACCGGAGCAAGCCACTTTGGGCTCTCCTTAGGCATCTCAAAATTCTCTGCCTCCTCGTAAGGGGCATGAATCTTCTTATTGTGAGCCTTTTTGCGGATACGTGATTTAGGCATTGGCAAAAGGTACTACACAATTGGCTCGTAGGAATTTCCCACTAAATGTTCAGAAAGCGATGCTTCACTCGGTCAATGTCTAAAGCAGCTCAACGGAGAATCGATGTTACATCGACGGTAGTCGGAATTCTCTTTGGTCTGACCTGCGCAACTTATTTAGAGACAACTACATCAAGTGACTGGCATACCGTCTATGCAGTTATAACTTCTATCTCCCGCATCTGTGCTTTAACTGGTGCTTACCTTGCACTTGTTGGTTTAGTTTTAGTTGCACGTATTCCATATATTGAAAGATCAGTTGGTCATGATCGTTTAGTGATCTGGCATCGGAAACTCGGACCATGGTCAATGTATTTAGTTTCTTTTCATGTTCTCTTAGTGATTCTTGGTTATGCCGGAAATGATCGAGTAAAACTCGGTGTCGAGCTTTGGCGGATGATTAGAACTTATCCATGGATGCTTCCGGCATTTATCGCTTTTTTATTTTTTATCTCTGCAGGAATTACTTCATATAAAAAAGTACGTAGGAATATGACTTACGAAACGTGGTGGACCATCCATCTCTATACCTATCTGGCAATCTCGCTTGGTTATATGCACCAAGTCTTAACTGGGCCAATGTTTATTAACCACCCACTAAATAAAGTCTTCTGGGAACTTCTCTATATTTACACAGCAGTGCTTTTAATTCTCTGGCGCTTTGTAATTCC
>CAWULH010000081.1:0-3534 GCA_963923215.1 uncultured bacterium | reverse complement strand
CATCTTTTTACGCCCCGACTAAAGATGATGCAGTTGATTTAATTGAGGATCGCTCATTATTTCCTAGAGTACGTACTGAAGTTCGATGTGCGTCATGTGGTTCTCATTTAGGACATGTTTTTGAAGGAGAAGGATTCGATACCCCAACTGATCAGCGTTGGTGTATCAATTCAGTTTCTCTCATTCTCCAACCTAAATAATCACTAATTAACTGAATCACCTTCAGTAGCGCGCCAGCAATACCAGGCAACCACACTCTGAAATCCAGAGAATTTCTCTCCAATTTGATCCAATTTCCTAGGGTCAACTTCGCTACGCATATTATGAAGTTTTTCCCAACCACGACGCATTCCCAAATCACCAACAGGCCAGATATCCAGACGACCTAAATGAAACATTAGAAACATTTCAGAAGTCCACCTACCGATTCCCCAAATCTTAGTTAACTCTGCAGATATTTCTTGATTGCTTAATTTTGGGAATTTATGGAACTTGATATCTCCAGCAATAATGGCCTGCGCTAATTCATGCATTGATCGAGCCTTTGCTCCAGATACCCCAACTTCACGTAATTTAACGGCACTTAATTCAATAATGTTCTCTGGTTTTGGTTTTCCGTCAACCAGATCGTTTACTCTTTTTATGATGGTGTCGGCGGCTTTAGTAGCAAGTTGCTGCGACAGAATTGAATTAATAAGAGTTTCAAAATGAGACCTACTATATTTTTTTAAGCCAAGTGTGCATAACGGCGAGCTCTTAATTATCGGGTTAAAAGCGGGATCCATCCGAGCTATTCTCTTAACTATTGCACGCATCTCATCTTCAGCCACGTTCGCCATAGCAGGAAACTACGCTATTTTTGCCTAATGAGCATGACGGTCTGGTCATTAACACTTCTTGGCTTACTTGTTGTACTTTCCTTTGATTTTACGTTTGCTTGGCGGAAAAGAAATATTGAGACGACCATGGCTGCTGCAACAGCATGGACAATGTTTTATGTGTCACTTGCTGTCATATTTGGTTTAACTCTTGGTTTTTGGACCAATGCCAAGACTCAGAGCGCTTTCTTTGCGGGCTGGTTAACAGAGTATTCACTCTCTTTTGATAATTTATTTGTCTTTATTTTGATTCTCTCAAAATTAAAGGTTTCCAAAGAACGGGAGGAACTTGCTTTATTTTTCGGAATTACTGCCTCGCTTTTTCTTCGGGGCATTTTTATAGCTTTGGGTTCGGCTTTAGTTTCACGTTGGTCTTGGATATTTTTTCTCTTCGGCGGCTTTTTAATTTATACGGCCATAAAACTAATAAGAGAATCTGAAGAGGAAGAGTGGGAAGAAGGCCCAATTCTCAAATGGTTTGAGAAAAAGGGCGCTTCAAGATTTTACGTCGCTTGCCTAGCACTTGCCATAACAAATATTCTTTTTGCCTTCGATTCCATTCCGGCTATTTTTGGACTTACACGAGATCCTTATGTAATTGTCACTGCAAATATCTTTGCCTTGATGGGATTGCGACAACTCTATTTCCTAATTGGCGGCCTCATGAAGAAGCTTATTTATTTAACAGAAGGACTTTCGGTCTTACTGATTTTTATCGGAATAAAATTGATTCTTGAAGCTATGCATGCACAAGGTTGGCATAAAGTTGCTGGAATTCACTTGCCAGAAATTTCGCTTCAGTTGAGTTTGGGATTTATCATCTTTGTTCTAGTAACCACAGCATCGATAAGTCTTTACAAAACGAGGGGAAGTAACAATGCTTAATATTGATGGATTACCACTCGAGAAATTACGCCTACGTAAGAGTGAGAAGTGGCGCCGTTTCCCCCAGGATGTACTTCCGCTGCCAGTTGCAGAAATGGATTTTGAAATTGCCGCTCAAGTTAGGGAAGTACTTGGCGAAATGCTAAAAACTTCTGATACTGGATATCTTGGCGAAATCCCGGAGCTAAAAGAAAACTTCTCAAAATTTGCTAAAAATCATTGGGATTGGGATCTAAATGGAGCAGAGTTATACACAGCCCCTGATGTTGGTGTAGCAACTGTTGAGTTCTGCCGTACTTTTTTAACTCCAGGAGATGGAATTGTTATTAACACACCTGTTTACCATAATTTCTTAAATTGGATTTATGAACTTAAAGCTACTCCAGTAGATGTTCCGTTGACGAAGAATGGAATGGAATATTCCCTAAATTTCTCAGCACTAGAAGAAGCATATAAAAATGGAGCAAAAGCACACTTCTTATGTAGTCCGCATAATCCTGTAGGAATAGTTTTCACTAAAGAAGAATTGGTAAAAATTGCAGAACTTGCCAAAAAGTATGGAGTAGTTGTTATCTCAGATGAAATTCATGCCCCACTTACATTCGCTGAAAATAAATTTATTCCATTTTTAGACGTATCTGATGTGGCAAAAGAAGTAGGCGTATGCATAACGGCTGCAAGTAAGTCATGGAATCTCGCAGGTTTAAAGTGCGCATTTATAATCACACAGAGTCCAAAGATGGATGAATTGGCGAAGAAAATGCCAGCGGCGGTTCATTATCGCGCTTCATTATTTGGTGCAGTTGGAGCGGCAGTTGCCTACACAGCTTCAGATTGGTTGGATGCGACTCTAAAAACGCTTGATAGAAACCGTAAATTCCTTAAAGCCCAACTTGATGCAAAATTACCAACGGTTGGCTATCGAATTCCAAATTGCACTTATCTTGCTTGGCTTGATATGTCATCACTAAATCTTGGTGATAATCCATCCGAAACCCTTATCGAAAAAGGAAAAGTTGCATTCAATCCAGGAATTGCCTTTGGCCCACAATCTGGTCAATTTATTCGTTTTAATTTTGGAACGAGTGAGGCGATAATTGAAGAGGCTGTTGATCGGATAGTAAACGCGATTAAATGAAAAAAGTAGTTATCGGCGGTGGTGGGCATAACGCGCTCATTGCTGCCATCTATCTAGCAAAAGCCGGACTTTCTATAACAATATTGGAGAAAGGTTCCGTAGGGGGAGCAACCGTAAGTCAGAAAGTATTTCCAGACTACGAAGCAAAGCTCAGTCGATATGCCTATTTGATTGCGTTATTACCGGACAAAATTGTCAAAGATTTAAATATAAAGACAAAGACTCTCTCCCGTAACGTTGCTTCCTTTACTCCAACATTAATTAATGGAAAAGATAAAGGCCTTCTCATAAATACCAAAATTGGTGAGAAAACAAAAAATGACTTTAAAGAAATAACAGGAAATGATCTTGAGATAAAAGCTTGGCAGAGTTTTTATAATGACGTATATAAATTTGCCCAAGTGATTGCGCCAACTATGACAGAAAAGTTGCCTACTCGAAGTGAATTAAGGGCAAGAGTGAACCATCCAATATGGGAAGAACTTGTTGAACGACCAATCGGAGAATCATTAAATAAGAGATTTGAAAATGATTTAATAAAAGGAATTGTTTTAACTGATGGATTGATTGGAACCTTCGCATCCTCCGATGAGTTGCAGGCAAATATCTGCTTTATTTATCATCTAATTGGAA
>CAWULH010000080.1:0-3539 GCA_963923215.1 uncultured bacterium | reverse complement strand
GTGCACAAGGACCTGCGGGTGCACAAGGACCTGCGGGTGCACAAGGACCTGCGGGTGCACAAGGACCTGCGGGCGTTATGAATGAATTAAATTTGGGATCAGGAATAGTAGCTCTTAATTCTTGCGACACCTCAGTGAATGTAAAACTAAATCAGGCATTCCAAGGTTCATATTTCACTTTAGATTCTGTCGTCGTAGATCATATAAACGGAGCAATCGGTACTTCTTTAGGCTGCGCTAGTAATTATGTAGTTTTACACTTCAATGTTTCTGGTGTTGCTAAGACTTGCACGGCATTATTACCGGCCACTATAACTGGTGATAATAACCAGGTTATTTTTGATAAGACAAACTGTTCACCAATACTCGCAAATATAAAAATGAATGATTTAGACGAACATATCGGTCTAGAGTTCATGAAACAAGGAGGAGCATGATGAGTAACAAGAACGAAGAGGCCGGAAACAAAGTGGTCGCCCAAAGGCTGCCCATTGCCACTAGTGATTCCCCACTTGTCATAGATTTGCCCGATGGTCAGAAAATCGTGCTCGGAGAACTTGTAAACGGCGCCATCATCGAGGTTGCGACTTGGAGAGGCACGGGCCGACCAGATTCTAGAACTAATAGGATCATGCTTGGAGTAAGCGATCAAACTCAAATAGTCGAGGCTTCCGGCGCAAATAGTTCTGAAGGGAAAACAAGTAAATTAAGCGCAAAGACTTACCTAACTTCTCTAAAAAAGTGGTCCGGATATATATCTTCAAAGAAGGTATTAAAAAATAGAGAGCAAAATATGGAAAAAGAAATGGGAAGTCCTAATTCAGATAAACCTATGCTTGAAAAGCTTTCTCAGAACATTATTCAAAAGGTGCGTAACCTGAAGAAGCAGAACGAGTCCTTGAAGCCAGTCGAGGAGACCATCGATCTAGACATAGATGCTTGGATTTCAAAACTTCGTTCAGATTTAGATAAAGATGACTTCGGTTCAAAAAGTGCTATGAGCGAGAAAAAGGAAGCGGAAAAGCGGAAGTCAACTAGGGCAGCCAAACCTAAATCTAAGAAAAAACCTCGTAAGTAAACTACGCTTAAGCCGTGGGGATCTTGCCTAAAAAAGTCATTGTCGGAATTTTGGCAGTAGTGCTAATTGGATTTTCACTTGGCATTCGTATTGCCCATCCTCAAGGCGGGCTAAAAAATGGCCTGGGTTCTGCCGAATCAGGATTAGTTATCTACAAAAAAAGCGAGATCACAACTGCGGGCACCAAAGTTATTGTTCAATTCGATAAACCTCAAAAATCTCCCATACTCGCAGTTATCTCAGCCAACACTCAAGATGCCGTCGTAGTTCAGACTGGCACAAAACTTGAAAATATAAAGGTCAAGCAGATAAAGGGTGAACTGCTAGTGATGGTTCCATTCTTAGGATCGGTGCTTGGGCTAGTAGGACTTTAATTCCGATTACATTTACTTTATTTTTGCCACAAACGTCAATCTAATAGCGAATTCATTAGCCTTAAGGGCGGGAGAACCAGTAATCGATATTTGGGCGTCTTTAAAGATATTGCTCGGGTCAGTTTGTAATTTAAAACTGTATAAAAGGGCTCTATTTCGACCGTCTTCAGGGATTTCGGACTTGTTATCGTAACCACCAAGAATTTGGGCAAAGATTATTTGAGAATTACTACCAAGATTTTCTTTGACCCTAAATTTCTTGATATCTTCATCAATTACCTTTAGATCAAATTTAGAATAAACTAACGACAGTCCTTTATTGTAATTAAAACCTTTATCGACTTGCTTATAAGTGCTTTTTACAATGGTCGAATTTGAAAAATTATCGATTGGCTTAAAGGAAATAGTCGCCAAAAATACCACCATCAACCCAAGCAATAAGTCTGCATACACCCAACCAGCTAATTGAGTTGAGTCATCTGAAAATTCTGACTCTGTATTAAGGGGCATAGTTTCTCAAATTTTTTAATGTTTTTCGGTTATCCTTAACAAGGAGATCTTCGGCAAGTTTACTTTTTAGATTTTTCAAATTCTTCAAAGTAGTGCGATTTGCATGTAGCGAAATCAACATTGAAAGTTCTTGTCTTGTTTTCTGAAAATGTTCTTCCGTGGTAACTCTTTTTTGAACAATTCTTTGGTTTAGTAAACTACTGGCGATTGTTAAGGCAATGACCGTCAAAATTATTTGGAAATCAAGGGTTGCGATCTCGCTGAGCGACCATTTTGGGCTCAAGACACCATAACCGTTCTGCCAGAAATCGAGGAAATTAATTAGATTTAAGGCATTACTTTTCCCATATATTGAAAATGCTGATGTCGCCTTACTAATAGCTAACCAAGTAATTGCCACAGGTAGAAATACAAGTGAGTTTCTAGCCAGATTCAATAATGAAAGGCTTCTCTGCAGAGTTCTAAGATTCTTTTTGGATTTTGTAGGCAAATATTCATTTGGATCCAAAGTTAACCAAGAATTTCTATCTTTTTGAGCCCGCAAGGCATTGATAATTCCAGAAATATAGAAATGATCCACAAAATCATTTTCAGTCGCCCAACTTTCAATTTCGTTGGAAATTAAATAATCCTCGTTTTTTGAGGAGTTTTCACGACCCTTTTTCATGTACCAAGTGTAATTTCCCCTTAAAAATAAGGATTTTTGATGCTCGGTTATTACACAATATTAAGTATCGATTTAGTGACGGCAATAATATTCAAAAGTAGCCTTTTCTCCTGACCAGTCCTAGATCAATATAGAAAATCGAGTTCAGGAGAGATGTTGCCACAAAATAGGTTTCTTAAAAACCACATTTTTGTTAAATCATTAGTGGTCTCTTTGGTCATTACTTTTTTCCCAGGTTTATTTTTAGTAAATGTAAATAGCGCAAATGCAGTCGGAACAACAACGTTAAGAAATTCCGTTGTCATGATTAATCCGATAACTAATCTTTCAGAAAGTGCTGGACTCATAGGAGACGTCCTAACTTTTTCATTAAATGAAAGCACAAACAGTGCAACAGTGAAATTTAGCGGCTCAAATGCAGTCTCAGCTACCTGGATTTCAACAGTATCTGGAGTATCTAATTTTTCAGTTGTGGTCCCGGCAGGTACGACAACCGGACCTGTAACTGTTACGACCACAACGAACACTTATGATGCTGGGACATTTCAACTTTGGGCATCACGTGGCGAGCCTTATGTCATGCCAAATGGACATTTGAATGTAACTTTGGATGATCTAAAATTTATTCTTGATCAGATAAAAATAGCAGAGGCACACTCGGCTAGAACTGCAACTTCGTTAGCAAGCCTTGGATTAAGTTCACCATCAAGTAATTTGGTATATCCATACGATGCCACAAGTCAAAATCGTTGCCTTATTTCACAGGACATAACCTCAGCATCCACTACCGCTTATGGTCCTACAGCACTATCAAATCAATATGTGTGGACCGCGGAAGATCCATGGGGTTTACGACAGGTTGATGGTCAATGTAACAACATAAGTAATGTGACTGCGGAATCAAAACCGA
>CAWULH010000079.1:0-3556 GCA_963923215.1 uncultured bacterium | reverse complement strand
AGATAGGAGTCCGTCTCGTGGGCTCGGAGATGTGTATAAGAGACAGCATTGGCACTATCTATAAAGCACTCTGCAACGACAGAACCAGCGATTTCTCTGCGTGAACTCTGAATTTCTGGCGCCTTCGGAAATTCGCCGGCGACTTTTTCCAGGAATAGGTGCACTGCGCTACTTGACCGGAAATTTTCTGATAAATGAATGGAGTTGCCAGCTTCTAAGTAAGGAGCAAGAGCTTCTTGCAACCCATCAGGATCTGCGCCGCGGAATCTACCTACTGTGCTGTATTGATCCACTGCAATTACTAAATCATCGACTGCGATGTTTTTTAATAGCGCTCGTTGCGCCTTATCGCTCTCCTGGAATTCATCAACCAAGATAGTCTTGAATTGATTCTTGAACGCATTGCGAGTGACATTTGCTGCACGCCACATAAGCTGTGCGGAATCTAAACGCTCTTTCGGTTCGCCGTGATCGACATCAACCAGAATCAATGTTCCGATATAGCTCTTCCAGAATTTACTTGCTGCTACCCAGAATTCCTCTTTGTACTTTTGACCATTTGTTTGAAGATCATCATGAGTCCAGCCGCGTTCAGTAGCGCGCAACATTAAGTCGCGAAGTTCGCGGATAAAACCGCGAGTATGTAAAGCAGGTTGTAATTCCGCAGGCCAATCAACGCCATCAACTAATTGTCGGATCCAACCTTCTTGTTCTGGACCAGAGAGCAGAATCGGATTATGGCCTTCGGCCTTTAAAATTGAATGCGCAAGTGCATGAAATGTTCGCGCAAGTGGTTCGAGCATGGTCTGCGAAGTTTGCAGAGCAATTGCGTCGCGCAATTCAGATGCGCGTTCACGGCCAAAGGTGAGCACCAGAATGGAATTTGGATCTTGACCTGCGTTAATTCGTGAAATCGCAGCTTCGATTAGACAAGTGGTTTTGCCCGAACCCGGACCACCGCTAAGAATTAACGGTTTTCCGCGATGAGCAATTGCTGCTTGTTGTGCGGTCGAGAATTGAAAAGTTTTCCCAATAATGGGACGTCGTTTAAGAGAAATATTGCTTGTTACAGATTTATCCCTCGCCACGGGCGATATTCAACCCGAGACGAGGGACAAAACCGCGTTATTACGCGTTCTTGGCTTTCAGAGAGACATCTTTGCCAAGAAATCCCTCTTTGGTTATCAGATAAACAACAACTGGGCTCCGTCGGTCATTTCAATAAAGTCAGAGGCGCTAATGATTCCTTCGACGTCTTCTCTCAAGTCATGTTCATCCACTTTATTCATATCCGCAGATAAACGACAGGCCCAAAGATGTCCGCCTGCTGCCGTGATTTGATCTAAGAAATCTGGAACTGGTGGAATTTGTAGTTGTTCCAATTGCTTCTTAAGCATTCCAGTTGCCATACCTGTCATTGCTGGAGCAAAAGCTTGAGGCATGTGTAAGTCTGTACCCGGAATATGTAAAGCAGTATTGCCTGCTGGGCTGAATTGTAGGTTTTCAGCGCGTGACTTAATAATCATGTCGAATCCCCAAAATGTGAAAAACAAGTGCGTCTCAACACCTTCACCAAGAGCAGCGTTACCCAAAATGAGTCCCGGGTAGGCCATATCAAGATTTCCTTTTGAGCAAATGATTGCCAGTTTTCTTCCCTCGCTTGAACCTGAGTCAAAATCAGGAACTAATTTCTTATCATTCATTTCAAACACATCCTTTTGGTTTTGGAACACCAGCTATATATGCCATCTTTTTAGCTGGTTTCTTTGGAAATAAGTTGAACTGATCTTTTACTGGGAACCCACCTGCAACTTGCATTCTTCTAGAAGTAGGTGACTCTCCCTTCTCTTTAAAATCACTCCTCATGAAATTGACCATTGCCCAATGTGCATCAGTTAATTCGATTTCAATATTCTTTGCGAGCTCTCGAGCAACCTCTTCGCTCCATTCGTCATATTCCGTCAAGAAACCTTCCTCATTTACCTGAACGGACTTTCCTGCAATCTCCATAGTAGGCATTTTTCTCTCCTAGCCTTCGACTTTTTTCTTGCCGGCCATCTGCATTGATGTTGAAATAGGCAACTTTCTTCCTGGCAATAACATGTTCCAGTAAATCCACCTAAAGGCCAGTTTCCCTAGATGATTTATATGACTTTCTTTTAATAGCGGCATAGGTCCAACTACTGGAAGTGGGAACTTTCCAGGAAGTGGTTCTGTTGTGTAATTAAAGTCGATTAATAGGCCCTTACCTTTTCCGGACTCAATAAAGCAATTAGCATGACCATCAAACTTTTTTTCCATAGGTAAGTTATTAACATAATTAACAAAGTTCTCTGCGAAAACTTCTACCGCGAAATGTGCCACGGAACCTGCTTTTGAGGCAGGAATGTTGCTCGCATCACCTAAGGCAAAAATGTTGTTGTAATCTGTTGAAAGAAATGTTTCTTTATCTACGGGCAAATAATTCAATTCATCGCCTAAACCTGATGCACCGATAAAATCTGCGCCCATATTTAATGGAACAGTAACGAGAAGATCAAATTTAATTTCTCTTTCGTCCATTGAATACATAGTTTTCGTTTCAGGATCTACTCTTTCAATTACATAGTCTGTCTCTAGCTTGATATCTCGTTCCTCTAGCAAGTAACCCAGCGTTTTGGAACATACTGGTTTGGTAAAAGCACCTTCTAGCGGTGTTACATAATGAATTTGTACCTTGTCTCGAATGCCACGTTTCTTAAAATATGAATCAGCTAGAAATGCAAATTCCAATGGCGCAACTGGACATTTAAGGGGCAATTCAGTTATATGTACAACCATCTTTCCGCCAGGGAAATTCTCTAATGCTTTCTGAAGTGCAACCGAACCTTCAAGAGTATAGAAATCAAAAGCACTTCGATACCAAATTGCAGGATCATCTAATCCAGGGGTTTGATCTGGACGAGGTGTAGTGCCTGTCGCAACAATTAAATAGTCATATTCAATTTCTTCAGAGCTCTTTAGAATGACTTTATTGTTGTCGGCTTCAATTTTTTCAATTTCAGAAAATATGAAATTGACTCGTTCGTTTACTTGACGTTTTCTAGGTTTAATAAGTTGATCTTTTTTATAGACACCAAAAGGTAAGAGCAACAAACCTGGTTGATATAAATGGTCGTCATCTTTATCGATGATCGTTATTTGCCAATCTGATTTATGAAGATGTTTACTGAGGTGGTTTGCCACCATTGTGCCGGCAGTTCCTGCACCTAATATGACAAGTTTTCGCATAATGTCTCTCCTAACTTGCTAATTTCAAGTTAGACCTATTTACGAAATAAGAGTGTAATCTGTCAGACAAAATCACTGTGTTTTTAAATACTTAGTGATAGCGCTGTGACCTAACAGATAGAAAAAGGAAAACTATCTTGATGTCTAGATACTTATATCTCTACATCAAGATAGTTTGAAGAACTAATTTCTACTTTCCAAATATTCGTGAAAAGAATCCACCTCTAGCAGCACGCGCTGCTTCTAGCTCAGCTTTGGTGCACTTGCAGCGCTGATTCTTAGGTAC
>CAWULH010000078.1:0-3558 GCA_963923215.1 uncultured bacterium | reverse complement strand
CGTTTAGTTTCGTTAAATGGCACTCAGTTAACTCTAAACTTCGACGATAGTGAAAAGTTTGGTGGTGACCACAACTATAAATCCATAAGAAAAGAAGAACATACTGCCAAACTACTCTCATCGATTAAAAAAGTGACAGGCTTGGATCTGGAGGTTGTGGAATGAAGCGGATATTTCTCGCTATCACAATCTGCCTAACTTTAATTTCAGATAACGCAATTGCTGCTAATTTCACAAAGATTGTCACTCAAGGTCCAGGTAATCGAATTCATGGTATAGATATTTCCCGATGGCAGCATCCAAATGACCAGCCAATTGACTTTAAGAAAATGTATGACGCAGGTGTCCGGTTCGTATTAATTAAAGGTTCTGACACTGTTGATAAGTCAGATGCACAGGCAAGAAAATATATGCCGATAGATCGCGCTGCGGCACAAGCAGCAGGTATTTACACTGGTTTCTATCATTATGCGATTCTTCCAGATACATCAAAAACAGATGTATTAATTGCTGACGCTAAAGCGCAAGCACAGAAAGTAATTTGGCGCCTTGCAAGTATCGGCGGTTATACAAATATGGATTTACCTATTGCATTAGATATTGAAAATAACTGTGTTCGTGGGAAATTGGACAATTGCAAGAGATATACAAGTAAGAAGTTTGTTACTCTCTGGACGGAGACATTTGTAAATGAAGTTGCCGCTAAGACTGTTAGAAAACCTTTTATTTATTCTTATCCCCTCTTTTTAGAGAAGGCAATGGTCCGTTCTCCAATTTTGACGCAGTACCCATTATGGATTGCCGCTTATGGAAAAGATCCGGCAGTTTCTACTAATCAACCAGGACTTAAGAAAGTGGGTTGTTTTGCCCACTCATGGACAAAAGCGAATTGCACATCTGATTGGCAGATCTGGCAGTACACATCTTGTGGCATTGGTTCCAAATATGGAGTGCCAACCAGCCGGGTAGATTTAAATGTTTTTGGTGGAGATGAGAATCAATTTATGGAGTTCACTCTTGGTTCTTGGCAACCTACACCATCAGATATGTTGCCAGTAAACGAGCCAACTACTCTGCAATTACTTTCCCAGAGTATTAGCGACACCAATGGAACGACGACTTTTGTTGTAAATGTATTACGTCCTGATAACACTCCAGTTGTAACTGGAACTGTTTCATTTAAATCTGCTGATACATTGATGAAAAATGGAACTCAGGATGCAATCAGATCATCGTCAGGTATTTACACTTTAAATATTACAAAACTTCAAGCCGGAAATTATGTTGGTGTAATTGAATATAAAGATGAATCTGGTGTTCATGCGTCCGGAACAATCCCAGTAGCTTTCACTATTAATCAAGGTCCGACCTTGCCACCTTCACCATCGCCTAAACCAAAGCCAAAACCTGCTCCGGTGGATACTTGTAAGAATCAGATCCGTAATTAATTGCAGGTAAAGTAAGGGGCGTGAGCGCAGCCAAATTAACTGCAGGGGTCTTCCGCACCGACCTCAAAATGGCTGATGGTCGAAATATTCGTTACTACGATCTGGGCGAAGTAAATAGAAATGCAATCGATAAACGTGAATTAGAACCTAGGCCAAAAGTTGGCGAACTCCGATTAGATCTACTTACTGATGAGTGGGTTTCCATGGCACCTGCCCGTCAGACTCGCGCCTTTCTTCCACCAAAAGAGTTATGCCCACTCTGTCCTACAAAACCCGGTCTTGAAACTGAAATTGCAGATTCCAATTACCAAGTAGTCGTCTTCGATAATAAATCTCCTTCATTTGCCGCGCCAACAAAAGATTTTGAATTACCAACTAATGATGGTCGAAATACAAAGAATGCAGAAGCTGCCGGCCACTGTGAAGTTGTCTGCTATACTGATCATCACGAAGGAAGTTTTGGAACTATTGATCTATCCCATATGCGGATTGTCATGGAAGCCTGGCGTGATCGAGTAAAAGAATTATCTAAACTTCCATATGTAGAACATATTTTTCCTTTTGAGAATCGTGGTGAGGAAGTTGGCGTCACGCTAAACCATCCGCACGGTCAGATTTATGCCTATCCATATATCCCACCGCGTGTGGAAAAAATGCTTGCTAAGGCCACAGAATATCTTAAAAAGAATGGTGTTCCGCTTCTGACTGACATAGTTGCAAGAGAGTTAAAAGATGAGGTGCGGATAGTTGCAACTAATGCCCATTGGATTGCTTATGTTCCATATGCAGCAAGATATCCATTTGAAATACATATTGCTCCCCGTAAATTTGTTTCAGATCTTGCTCACTTATCTGACGATGTTGCTGATTATTTCCCTGAAATTGCAAAGGAAGTTCTATTACGCCTCGATGGTGTCTTTGGAATTGAGATGGCGTATATCGCCGCCTGGCATCAAGCACCCGTTCGAGTTGGACGCGATGCGCTTGGTTTACATCTTCAGATAACTTCCATCCGCAGGGCACCTGGAAAATTAAAGTATTTAGCTGGTTCAGAATCTGCCATGGGCGCTTTTATTATGGATATGAAGCCGGAGCAATCTGCGGCCCAACTCCGGGATGTAAAACTTTAATGCGAATATTAGTTACAGGCGGTGCAGGTTATATAGGCGCAACTGCGGCACATATTCTTTTAGAGCGTGGTTACGAAGTAACTGTTCTCGATAATCTCTCTACGGGTAAGAAGAAGTTGGTTCCAGGAGAAGCCAGATTTGTAGAAGGATCAATACTCGATAAAAATGCAATCCAACTGGGTCTTGGAGAATGCGAAGCAGTTATGCACTTTGGCGCAAAATCTCTGGTCGGTGAATCTGTTGCGAAACCGGAAATTTATTGGCAGACCAACGTCACTGGGACTGCCACACTTCTAACTGCAATGCGTGGGATGAAAGTTAAAAATTTGGTTTTTTCTTCCACTGCCGCAACATATGGAGAACCGAAGGCGACTCCAATTAAAGAAGATGCAGAAACTAGACCTACAAATCCATATGGCGCTTCGAAATTGGCAGTTGACCATATGATTACTTCTGAATCTGTTGCTTATGGTCTTGCGGCTATGAGCCTTCGCTATTTCAATGTCGCAGGAGCGCACAAAATAAAAGACTGTTGGATTACTGAAGAACATGACCCAGAGACACATTTAATTCCTAACCTAATAAGAAGTACCTCGGCATCTCCAATGAAAATTTTTGGAACTGATTGGCCAACTAAAGATGGCACTTGTATCCGCGATTATGTCCATGTAACAGATCTAATTGATGCTCACATTTCAGCACTTGAAAAACTGGTAGAAGGTAGACATGAAATAGTGAACCTCGGATCTGGTGGTGGTTATTCTGTAAAGGAAGTTATATCCGCTGCAAATTCCGTAGTTGGCCACGAAATTCCAGTTGTTAATGGTGAACGACGTCCCGGAGATCCTGCTGTACTTGTTGCTGATATTTCTAAAGCAGCTTCATTATTAAATTGGAAGCCAACCCGGGATATCAAGACAATGGTTTCCGACGCATGGGAATCAATAAATGCATCCACTCGCAAATAAATTCCAAGAAGT
>CAWULH010000077.1:0-3604 GCA_963923215.1 uncultured bacterium | reverse complement strand
CACGTTTAAAGGTAACTCAACTACGTTCAAAGGTTGGCGGTCGTCCAGAACACCGTGACACTTTACGTTCACTTGGGTTAAAGAGAATTGGCGACGTAGTCGTTAAGGAAGACCGTCCAGAGATTCGCGGAATGGTTACTGCTGTCCGTCATCTTGTTCGCGTAGAAGAGGTTGAATAAAAATGACACTTAAGTTGCATCATTTACGTCCAGCTCCTGGAGCAAAGAAAGCTAAGACTCGTAAGGGTCGCGGTGAAGCTTCTAAAGGAAAGACTGCTGGCCGTGGTGGAAAGGGAACACGTGCACGTAACGTGGTTCGCGCAGGTTTTGAAGGTGGTCAACTTCCACTTGTAATGCGTCTGCCAAAGTTACGTGGATTTAAAAATCCAGAGCGCGTTGAATACCAACCAATTAACGTTTCTACAATCAATGAGCTATATCCAAAAGGCGGCACAGTAACTGTTGCTGATCTTGTTAAGAAGGGTGCAGTTCGTGATGGTCACCTTGTGAAAGTTCTCGGCAATGGCGAGATTTCAGTAAAGGTTACAGTTGAAGCACATGCATTCTCATCATCTGCAGAAGAGAAGATTTCTGCCGCTGGTGGCTCTGCAAAGAAGCTTTAATTAAATAATTTAAAGAGGAGAAGATCTTGATTTCAGCATTTGGTAAGGCCTTTAAGACTCCAGATCTACGTACCAAGATCTTCTTTACTCTTGCAATCATGGCGTTATTCCGCCTTGGTTCAATTATTCCAACTCCTGGTGTTTCATATAAGAATGTTCAGGCCTGTCTAAAGTCAGTTAACAATGGTGGCCTTTTTGGTCTAATCAATATGTTCTCTGGTGGTGCGTTACTTCAACTTTCAATTTTCGCACTTGGAATCATGCCTTACATCACCTCATCAATCATCATTCAACTTCTAACGGTAGTTATCCCTCGTTTTGAAGCTCTTAAGAATGAAGGTCAGTCAGGTTCAACAAAATTAACTCAGTACACACGTTACTTAACTATCGGTCTTGCACTTCTACAATCAACAGGTTTGATTGCTGTTGCCCGCACACCTGGACGTCTATTTAGCGGTTGTTCTTATCCGATTATTCCGGATGCATCATGGACCAGAATTTTGGTAATGGTTCTAGTAATGACATCTGGTACTTCAGTAATTATGTGGCTCGGTGAATTAATTACAGATCGTGGTGTTGGAAACGGTATGTCGATCTTAATTTTCACCTCAATTGCAGCACGTTTCCCAACTCAACTCTGGTCAATTAAGTTACAGAAGGGACTCTTTGCCTTCTTATTTGTAACTGCCATTGGAATTCTTACGATTATGGCTGTCGTTTTCGTTGAGCAAGCACAGCGCCGTATTCCGGTTCAATATGCAAAACGCCAAGTTGGCCGTCAACTTTACGGTGGAACAAGTACATATATTCCAATTAAAGTAAATCAATCTGGTGTTATTCCAGTTATCTTTGCTTCATCACTTCTCTACATTCCTACTTTGATTGTTAACTTCTCTGGAAGCACTTCAAAGTGGGCAGTCTGGATTCAACAGAATTTGGTTAAGGGTGATCATCCAATTTATATTATTTCTTACGCGACTTTAATTATCTTCTTTACCTACTTCTATGTTGCAATTACCTTCAATCCTGATGAGGTAGCGGACAATATGAAGAAGTATGGCGGCTTTATTCCAGGTATCCGCGCTGGTAAACCAACTGCGGAATATCTGCAATATGTGCTTTCACGTATTACAGCCCCAGGTTCGCTATACCTCGCAATTATCGCGATCATTCCGATTATTGCACTGATTCTCTTTAATGCATCTGCAAATTTCCCATTTGGTGGAACTGCGATTCTGATTGTCGTGGGAGTTGGACTTGATACTGCAAAGCAGATTGAATCTCAATTACAGCAACGGTCATATGAGGGATTCCTGCGTTAATGCGACTCCTCCTTGTCGGCCCGCCGGGTGCAGGTAAGGGAACGCAAGCAGTTCACTTAGCCGAGCACTTTGCAATTCCACATATCTCTACTGGAGATATTTTCCGTGCAAACATCAAGGGTTCAACAGAACTTGGATTACTTGCAAAGTCGTATATGGATAAAGGTGAGCTTGTTCCAGATTCAGTAACTAACGATATGGTTGCAGATCGCTTGACCAAAGATGATACAAAAAATGGTTTTTTATTAGATGGTTACCCAAGAAACCTTGATCAAGCCAAATATATAGATGGCGTTTTAAAAGAGCGTGGCATTCCACTTCAATTTGTACTTGAATTTCAGTTGGATAATAGCGAGATAGTTAAGCGGTTATCTGGCCGACGAGTATGCAAATCATGTGGTGCTATTTTCCATATAATTTTTGAGAAGCCAAAGACAGAAGGAATCTGCGATAAATGTGGCGGCGAACTTTATCAACGTGATGATGATAAGGAATCGGTAATACAAAATCGCTTAGATATTTACGATGCCCACACTGCTCCAATTATTAATTACTATAAAAATCTAGGTCTACTAAAGACTATTTCTGCGGCAGGAGAAGTTTCGGCCATCTCTGCTACTGCAATCGCCGCTCTTAAGTAATATGGCAATTCAACTAAAAAATCTAGATCAGCTAAAGCTCATGCGCAAGGCTGGCCTTGTAGTTGCCGAGGCACTTGAATTGATTCGCGCTGAAATTGTTCCCGGCACCACTACCAATCATTTGAATGAGATTGCAGTTAAGTACCTAAAAAAGAAGAATGCCAAATCTAATTTTCTAAATTACCATGGTTATCCAGCAGTTATTTGTGCCTCGACCAATGACGAGATAGTCCATGGAATTCCAAATGATAGAAAAATTATTGATGGCGATATTGTCTCAATCGATTTTGGAGCAATTGTTGATGGTTGGCATGGTGATAGCGCCTTCTCAATGATTGCTGGTCATGCTGATCCTGAGGATGAAAAATTATTAGCAACTTGCGAAGAATCGATGTGGCGCGGAATTGCTGCTGCAAGGGTTGGCGGAAAATTAACTGATATTTCAAGCGCCATTGAGCAATACATTAATTCGCAAGGCAAATATGGAATTCTCCGAGAATATGGTGGCCATGGAATCGGAACGGCTATGCACGAAGATCCGCACGTTTTAAATTTTGGCGCTCCTGGAATGGGGCCAGAATTAGAAGTTGGTATCGCACTTGCAATTGAACCAATGATTACTCGTGGAACACATAAGACAAAAACTCTTGATGATGATTGGACTGTTGTCTCTCAAGATGGCTCAAGAGGGGCTCATTTTGAAAATACCTTCGCACTCCTTCCCGATGGAAAACCCTTTGTATTAACAGCACTTGATGGGGGAAAGTCCGATTTAGGGCGATTGGGAGTGGAAATTTCTGGGTTAATTTCCTGATTTTTCTCTTTTAGAGGGGTATAAGGGGCCCGATTTCTCCATTTTGCCCCTCGCTAATAGAATCCTCCTCTGCCCTAAAAAAGCGGACGAGTAGAAACGGAAATATTTGGCTAAGAAAGATAGTGCAATCGAAATCGAAGGCACTGTTAGTGAAGCACTGCCAAATGCAATGTTTCGAGTTACGTTATCAAATGGTCACGTAGTA
>CAWULH010000076.1:0-3616 GCA_963923215.1 uncultured bacterium | reverse complement strand
CCCTCTAAAACTTTAAGAATCCAGTCCTTTGGATAGCGCCCCTCACCTATGCAGACAGCCGCTCCAACTAAATTTCGAACCATCGAATAACAGAATGAGTCTGCGCTTACGGTTCCAATTAATGCGCCATTTTCTCTCCGCCAATAAAATTCAAGTAGGGTCCGAACAGTTGATTGGGCCTCTCGGAATTTGCAGAAAGCAATAAAGTCATGGGTTCCTATTAATAATTTACATGCCTCATTCATCAAATTCTCATCAAGCTTTCGATACCAAGATGCGGTATCAAATCTCTTCAAAGGTGGCACAATCTCTAACCCGTCAATTATTTTGTACTGATAGACCCGGGATAAAGCCGAAAATCTCGCATGAAAATTCTCTGGTGCAATTTCACAGGAAGAAATTCTGATATCGCTATCTAGCATCCGATTTAATTTATAAGTTAAATTTTCAATATCTTGAAAAGTACTCGGAATATCTACGTGAACTACCTGTCCGATTGCATGGACCCCGGCATCGGTTCGACCAGCAACAATTGTCTCTGCCCAGGCCCCAATTAATTTAGAGAGTGCACCCTCCAAAACACCTTGAACGGTTCGTTGATCTGGTTGTTTTGCCCAACCAGCAAAGTTGCTTCCATCGTAACTAAGTTCAATCTTTAAACGAAAAAGCCCACTCTTAGGAGTAAGAGTGGGCTCGTTCATAACGAGTTTTATTACTTAACTAGCTCAATTACCGCCATCTGTGCGTTGTCACCATTACGTGGACCAACCTTGGTAATCCGGGTGTAGCCACCATTGCGAGTTGCAAATGTTGGTGCAATCTCAGTAAATAGTGTGTGGACTACTGACTTATTTGCAATTGTCGCTAGAACTTTACGACGACCAGCAAGGTCTCCAGCCTTTGCGCTTGTAATCAGACGCTCTGCAAGTGGGCGTAGACGCTTTGCGCGCTTCTCGGTTGTGGTGATCTTCCCGTGTTGAAATAGTTGTTCAGCCAGAGTGCCTAGCAATAACTTCTCATGTGCTGGACCGCTACCTAAACGAGGTCCTTTACTTGGCTTTGGCATTTATTTCTCCTGACTTACTCAGCATCGACGAGGTCTTCGTCGATTCCATAATTAGCATGCTTTGTTGGATCAAAACCAACTGGGCTATCCTTAAGTTGAAGTCCCATTGAGACCAACTTGGCTTTAACCTCATCAATTGACTTTGAACCAAAGTTACGAATATCCATTAGATCTGCTTCTGAACGAGAAACTAATTCACCAACTGTATGAATACCTTCACGCTTTAAGCAGTTATATGAGCGGACAGTTAGATCAAGGTCTTCAATTGGAAGAGCGTAATCTGCTGCGAGCGCCGCATCTTGAGCGGAAGGTCCCATTTCGATTCCTTCTGCATTTACATTTAATTCACGTGCAAGACCAAATAGCTCTACAAGTGTCTTACCGGCAGATGCCATTGCATCAGCTGGTCGCATTGAAGGCTTTGTCTCAACATCAACAACTAAACGGTCGAAGTCGGTACGTTGCTCAACACGAGTTGCCTCAACCTTGTAGGTAACGCGGAGAACTGGTGAATAAATTGAATCAACTGGGATACGACCAATTTCACCACCAGATTGCTTATTTGCTACAGCAGTTACATATCCACGACCGCGCTCCACAGTTAACTCAACTTCAAAGTTTGCCTTTGAGTTAAGAGTTGCGATGTGAAGATCTGGGTTATGAACTTGAACGCCGGCAGGAGCCGCGATATCAGCACCTGTTACAGCGCCTTCGCCACTCTTGCGAATATAAAGAAGTGATGGCTCGTCATTATCTGTTGAGAGAACAAGGTTCTTGATATTAAGAACAACCTCAGTGAGATCCTCCTTAACACCTTCGATAGTCGTAAACTCATGAAGCGCACCATTTACTCGAATGCTGGTAACAGCTGCACCAGGAATCGAGGAGAGAAGTGTGCGACGTAATGAGTTACCAAGGGTGTAGCCAAATCCCGGTTCCAACGGTTCAATGATGAAACGTGAACGGTTCTCGCTTACTACTTCCTCAGTGAGGACTGGGCGTTGTGCAATTAGCACTATTTCCTCCGTACTTCTGGGAGATCCACTATTTGATCTCCGGTTGGTCTTCTGACTTTTTTAAAGCTCTTACTTATTACTTTGAGTAAAGTTCAACGATTAGTTGCTCTTGTACCTGTGTATCAATCACTGGACGAGATGGTTGTCCGTGAATGATGATGCGGAGTTTCTCACCAACAACTTCCATCCAAGCTGGTACTGGCTTCTCGCCAAGTTCTGCACTAGCTACGATGAAAGGTGTCTTGTCATGTGAGTTTGGAACTAAATCAATAATGTCCATAGGTGTTACGCGGTATGAAGGAATATTTACCTTCTTGCCATTAACAAGGAAGTGTCCGTGGCGTACCAATTGACGTGCCATATCGCGGCTCTTTGCAAAGCCCGCGCGGAATACAACATTGTCGAGACGAGTCTCAAGAAGGATAAGAAGGTTCTCACCAGTCTTACCTGAGAGACGGTTAGCCTCTTCGTAATAACCACGGAATTGACGCTCTAAAACTCCGTAAATACGTGCGCACTTCTGCTTCTCACGCATCTGTAATAGGTACTCAGATTCCTTTGCACGACCACGACCATGTTGTCCTGGTGGATAAGGACGTGCTTCGATCGGACACTTTGGTCCATCGCACTTTGAGCCCTTAAGGAAAAGTTTTACTTTTTCGCGACGGCAACGTTTGCAGTCTGCTCCGGTATATCTAGCCATGTCTCTCCCCCTTAAACTCTTCTTGGCTTCGGTGGTCGGCAGCCATTATGTGGAGCTGGAGTCACATCAGCGATTGATCCAACTTCCAAACCTGCTGCTTGTAATGAACGTATTGCAGTTTCGCGACCAGAGCCAGGGCCCTTAACGAAAACATCTACCTTCTTCAAACCATGCTCCTGTGCGCGACGTGCTGCAGCTTCCGCCGCCATCTGTGCTGCGTATGGAGTTGATTTACGAGAACCCTTGAAGCCAACTTGACCTGCTGAAGACCAAGCAATTACTGCTCCAGTTGTATCTGTAATTGAAACAATTGTGTTATTAAATGTTGATTTAATGTAAGCCTGACCGACAGAGACATTCTTCTTCTCTTTCTTACGAGCTTTTGGTTTTGCCTTAGCAGTTGTACTTGCTGCTGGCTTTGCTTTAGGTGTAGCAGCCATTACTTGGTCTCCTTCTTCTTACCAGCAATAGCCACACGTGGCCCCTTGCGAGTACGCGCATTTGTATGCGTACGTTGTCCGCGAACCGGAAGTCCCTTACGGTGACGAATTCCTTGATAACTTTGAATTTCAACTTTGCGACGGATATCTCCAGCAATCTCACGACGGAGATCACCTTCGATCTTGTAATTCGCTTCAATAAATTCCTTTAGCTTTGCGAGCTCTGGTTCTTTAAGATCCTTAACGCGAGTATCTGGGCTAACACCGGTTGCATCTAATGTTGCATGCGCCCGAGTTAAACCAATCCCGAAAATATAAGTGAGTGCGATCTCGATACGCTTTTCGCGCGGCAGATCAACACCGACAAGACGTGCCATATTTTTCCTTCTAG
>CAWULH010000075.1:0-3702 GCA_963923215.1 uncultured bacterium | reverse complement strand
ATCATTTTTAAAATTACGCCAAGCGGTTAGACCTTATTTAGCCAATTCTTCGGGAGTAATTTTAATTGGAGTGTCTGGTGGTGCAGATTCTATGGCGCTATGCGCAGCTGCCCTAGCCGAAGGATCTGGCAAGCGAATCATTCCGGTTGTAGTGGATCATGGATTACAGAAAAACTCGGCACAAATTGCTGATTTGGTATGCGATCGATTGAAAAAAATGGGATTAAAAGAAGTATTTTCCTCTAAAGCCCATGTTGAACTAAGTGATGGATTAGAGGCCTCCGCGCGCAGAGCCCGATATAAAGTATTTGAACAGGCAATTGAAACATTTGGCGCCCAAATTTTTTTATTGGGGCATAATAAAAATGATCAAGCGGAAAGCGTTTTACTTGGCCTAGCCCGTGGTTCCGGAACTAGATCATTATCTGGAATGGCTCTGCAGAATGGGATTTATGTAAGACCATTTCTGGATATATCAAGGGAAGTAATTGAGAGTGCGTGTAAAGAAGTTGACTTAGAAATTTGGAGCGATCCACATAATGATAATTTAGAATTTAAGAGAGTTTTAATTAGAAGAGAATCTCTTCCAAAATTAGAGAGCGATTTAGGTCCAGGTGTAATTGATTCACTTGCACGATCGGCAAGAATCATGAGGGAGGATGCTGATGCACTTGATGATTGGGCGGAGAAAGTAATAAATGAAATTGGAGTAAATAATTTAGACGTTGCTAAATTGGCAGAGCTTCCCAAGGCGGTTAGGTCGAGAGTTTTAAGGCGAGCGATATACGCCGCGGGCGCTCCGAGTGGCTCCATTTCAGCAGAGCATCTAAAGCCTGTTGAGTCTCTAATCACAGCGTGGGAGGGTCAAGGCGAGTGCTCACTACCTGGCGGTGTGAAGGTTTTACGAATTTCGGGCAGAATTTCGCTCTCAAACCGATAACCAAAGGTAGGCCATTGGATCAAGTAACTGCAGGATCAGATATCGAACGCGTAGTTGCTACGCATGATCAAATAATTGGTCGCCTAAAAGAATTAGCGCGCCAAATTGAAAAAGATTATGCAGGGCGCGATCTCTTACTGATTGGTGTTTTAAAAGGTGCTGTTATGACAATGGCAGACTTTGCCCGTCAATTAAATCGCCATGTAGAAATGGATTGGATGGCGGTCTCTTCCTATGGTTCCGGTACTAAATCAAGTGGCGTCGTTCGAATTCTTAAGGATTTAGATCGTGACATTACGGGACGTGAAGTTTTAATTATCGAAGATATTGTTGATACTGGTTTAACACTTGCCTGGCTCAAGTCCAATCTAGAATCACGAGGAGCCAAGAGCGTTGCAATACTTACAATGCTCCGAAAGCCTGAAGCAGCAAAAGTTCAAGTAGAAGTTAAATATGTAGGATTTGATATCCCTACCGATTTCGTTGTCGGCTATGGACTGGATTTCAATGAGAAATACCGGAATCTAGATTTTATTGGCGTACTAGCAAAGCATATGTATTCATGAGTAAGAACCCTTCAAAAAAGCCGGACGGTAAATTTAAAGGTGGCAAACTACCTTTACCAAAAAGCCCAAAATTAAATCCGCGTCGTATTCTCCGCGGTCCTTTATTTTGGATCGTTGTTGCATTATTAGCAGTTTCCTTTTTTGGACGTATTACTACAAGTGGAAACCAATATGTAAAAGTTGATACATCAACTCTATTGGCAACAATTGCCTCAGATAAGGCTGAGTCCGCACTTATTATTGATAAAGATCAGAAGATTCAGGTTGTACTTAAAAAAGGAAACTACATAAAAGGCTCTAGCCGAATTTATGCATCATATGTTGCTCGCCAAGAACCTGTAATCGTAGAACTTTTAACTAGCAATCCACCACCAAAAGATTGGGATGTAAAAGTACCTACAACTTCATTCCTCGCTTCGCTATTTATGACTTTCTTCCCGTTATTACTTGTCGCATTTATCCTGATGATTTTTATGGGCAATGCCCAAGGTGGCGGGGGTCGAGTTTTTTCATTTGGAAGGTCACGTGCAAAACTTCAAAACAAAGAGACTCCTACAAATACATTTGCAGATGTTGCAGGAGCAGATGAGGCAGTCGCTGAATTAGTTGAAATTAAAGATTTCTTAGCTTCGCCACAGAAGTATGTTGATATGGGAGCAAAGATTCCCAAGGGCGTTCTACTTTATGGTCCTCCCGGAACTGGTAAAACTCTTTTAGCTCGCGCAGTAGCCGGAGAAGCTAAAGTACCTTTCTATTCTATTTCTGGATCTGAGTTCGTAGAAATGTTTGTTGGCGTTGGTGCAGCGCGTGTGCGCGATTTATTTGCACAAGCTAAGGCAAATGCTCCTGCGATTGTTTTCGTTGATGAAATTGATGCTGTTGGTCGCCAACGTGGTGCCGGACTTGGCGGTGGACATGATGAGCGTGAGCAGACCCTTAATCAATTATTAGTTGAGATGGATGGGTTTGATGTAAATACTCAAGTTATTCTGATTGCCGCGACTAATCGCCCAGATGTTTTAGATCCAGCACTGCTTCGACCAGGTCGTTTCGATCGACAGATTCCGGTTGACCGTCCTGATCTAAGAGGACGAGAAGCAATTCTCAAAGTACATGCTAAAAATAAGCCACTTGGAAAAGATGTAAAGCTTGAAGATTTTGCTAAGCGCACACCTGGTTTTACAGGTGCCGATCTGGCAAACGTCTTGAATGAAGCGGCATTATTAAGTGCTCGTGAAAATCATAAGATAATTACAACAGCCGAAATCGATGAGGCTATAGATCGAGTAATGGCTGGTCCACAACGCAAAACACGGTTAATGACTGAGGAAGAACGTTTAATTACTGCGTATCACGAAGGTGGCCATGCACTTGTTGCGCACGCGCTTCCACACACAGATCCAGTTCATAAAATTACAATCATGCCGCGCGGGCGAGCACTTGGTTACACAATGGTTCTTCCTGATGAAGATCGCTATGCAACAACTCGAAATCAAATGCTAGATCAATTGGCTTACTCACTTGGTGGTCGCGCCGCAGAAGAATTAGTTTTCCATGATCCAACTACTGGTGCCTCAAATGATATTGAGAAAGCAACAAACCTTGCTCGTTCGATGGTTACTCAATTTGGAATGACAGAGAGAATTGGTGCCATCAAATTAGGTGTAACTGATGATCAACCATTCTTAGGTAGAAATTATGGACACACTCGTGATTACTCAGAATCTGTTGCCGCAGTCGTAGATGGCGAGATTCAAAGATTAATTGCAAACGCTCACCAAGAGGCATATGACATTCTGGTCGCAAACCGTGAAATTCTTGATAATTTAGTTGAAATACTTCTTGAGAAGGAGACTGTTCTCAAAGATGAGATTGCCAAGATCTTTGCAAAAGTTAAGAAAGTACAGAAGCGTCCAGCATGGACTGGATCAAATACTCGTCTACCAAGTTCAAAACCACCTGTTAAGGCAAAACCAGTTCAAGTAAAGGTAGAAGTTGTGGAAGAGAAGAAGGCGAAGAAGAAAGCAGCGCCAAAGGAAAATAGTTAGTGAGTGAGATAAATTCAGTATCAATGGGGCCAAACGAAGGTGGCGCTAAATCTGAATTTGATCAAGAACGTGCTGAAAAAGCGGTTCGAGAACTTCTAATTTCAATAGGTGAAGATCCTGATAGAGAAGGACTTAAAGATACGCCAGC
>CAWULH010000074.1:0-3727 GCA_963923215.1 uncultured bacterium | reverse complement strand
AAAACTTCGTATTCAACATGACCAAGGGTTGGAAGTTTCGTACCCGGACCGATTGAGCCCAATACCCATTTTGTATCTTCGAATTCATCCGCTACTTCACGGGCTAATTTCCCTCCAGCATAGGCAAGTTCATAAATACGATCCGCAATATCGTATTCCGCTAGATTGGCTAAATTAGCGCCGAAGGTATTTGTCTCAATTGCATCGCAGCCCACAGATAGATACTTACGATGTACTTCTTTAATCAAATCAGGTCTAGTTATATTTAATATTTCGTTACAACCCTCGAGATTTTCGAAGTCCTCTATAGAGGGATTAGCAGTCTGGATCATGGTTCCCATTGCGCCATCGGCAACAATGGTGCGCTTCCTCAATTCTTCTCGCAAAGAAAGGCGCGTTTTCATTATTGAATTTTACTCTACAGGGCCAACCCCATAGCACTATCAAGAAAGCGCGACATTGTGCCGGCGCTGCCACCTGTTGCTCCATTTAGCGATTCCTTACTCCAATCAATAAGCAAATTCACAACTTTGGGCGTATCTAAATTATCCGAAAGAGCCACCACCATTTTTCTAATAACGTTCTCTGTTTCCGCGACTTCCATTTTAGACAAAGCAGTTCTGATCAGATTTACATCACTCTCTGATTCATCAAGTAGTTGTGCGCTCCACATTCGGTCTTTTGAATAGTGACTTTTCAATAGTGCAAAACGAATAACCATTGGATCAATTCCTTCGTCAATCAGCTTATGCACGAAGACTAGATTCCCTCGGCTCTTACTCATTTTCTCTCCATCCAATCCGATCATTCCGGTGTGGACGTACTGCGCTGAGAAATCCCTTTTCGCTATATCTTCCGCAATTATTCTGCTCATAAAGTGGTGGGGAAAAATCAAGTCACTTCCGCCACCTTGTAAACTCAAAATAGGATTTGAAGATACATCAACTCCAGAAATCGCAATCACCGAACATTCGATGTGCCATCCCGGTCTGCCGAATCCATAAGGACTCTCCCAACCTGGTTCACCTGGAATGTTTTTTCTCCACAGAAGTGGATCGAGCGGGTGCTCTTTCCCGGACCGATCTGGGTCACCACCGCGTTCTCTAAAAATAGTAATTGCTTGGTCTATTGCCAAAGGTAACGATTCCAAATGTTTAGTGACTTTGAAGTAATAGTCTCCTTCAAGCTCATAAAGAAGGTCTTGTTTTTCTAATTCCTGCATTCCGATTATTACTAAATTTATGGTCTCCGAAACCGATAAATAGAGCCTTGGCGGAATAATATGTAAAGCTGTCATATCCCGTTGAAAGAGTTCCACTTGTTGATCAGCAAGTTTTTTCCAATCAATGTTATCTCGATTGGCTCTTTCTAAAAGTGGATCGTCTACATCTGTTATATTCTCGACAAAATTTAACTCATAACCTCGCAATATTTGATACCGATGAATTAAATCAAAGGTTAAATAAGTTGCGGCATGTCCAAGATGTGTTGCATCGTAGGGTGTTATGCCACATACATAGGAGGTGAAAATCTTCCGCTCTATCCCTTTGCCCCATGTCGAAACTAACTTTAATTCTGGGAATTCAAACGGAACTGGCGGTACTTCAAGAGTTGGCCAAGATTTCACCTGGTTAGATTACCTTTTATATCCATTGGCTCGAGGACAGAGGTGACCATTTATATTGATTGGTAGACCACAGAAAGGGCACGGTTCACGTCCCGCTGAAATAACTTGATTTGCAAGATTTACAAACCCTCGAATTTGGGGAATTGATATTATCGCCTGAAGAATATCGGGCGGGAAATCAAACTCAGAAACGTCATCATCAATTTGAACCAAATCTCTGAACTCTTCGAGTTCTGAAAGTTCTTGCACTTCAAAAGTTGCCTTTTCATCAACTTGATCCCAAGTTATTCCCATTACGCCAGCTCTGAAATCTTCTTCTACAGGGTAATTTAGCTCCGCATCGACTTTAATTGCAGGCGAAAATAACGCTGAATCTGATGCTAATTTTTTCCTTTTGATTTCTCGGAGTAATTCCTCAAACCTCTCAACAAGAGCAATTACCTGCGTTTTCTCAACCGAAATTGAGTTGATACCAGAATTTGATGAAAACTGAAGAAAGAATTGACGTTCTCCTGGTTTTCCTATCGTCCCAACCATAAAAATATCAGTTGGGTTATGCCGGTATACGACCCGCTTACTCATAGTAGACCACTATTACGGTTGACATAGTTCAAGGTTACCTAATATTAAAGAATCCGGACGCTATCGTTCCCCTCATGGAGATGCGGGTACTAGGTAATTCTGGACTTAGAGTTTCCAGACTTGCACTCGGCACGATGACGTGGGGTCGTGACACCGATGAACATGAGGCTGCTGAACAATTAAAAGCATATCTCGACAGTGGTGGAAACTTTATAGATACCGCCGCTTCATATGGCGATGGCGATAGTGAGAGAGTTATTGGAGGTTTTTTAGAAACCTTAGTTCCACGAGATGAATTAATTCTAGCCTCGAAAGCTGGAATCAGTTGGAACTCTGGCGAAAGAATAATTAATAATTCCAGAAGTTCTCTTTTGGGCGATTTAGATAAGTCATTGAATCGATTGGGTGTTTCTGAAATCGATCTCTGGCAAGTACACCGTTGGGACGAAAATGTGCCTTTGGAAGAAACTTTAAGCGCCCTTGATTATTCCGTTTCTTCCGGTCGCGTCCGGTATATCGGGTTATCTAACTTTTTAGGTTGGCAATTGGCTCGTGCAGCAACTCTTCAAAATCCGATATTTGGAAAATCTCCAATTATTTCAATTCAGAGTGAATACTCCCTTTTAAATCGCAAAATTGAGGAAGAAGTAATTCCAGCAGCATTAGAGTTAAATATCGGACTTCTCGCCTGGTCACCTCTTGGAAGAGGAGTTCTGACCGGAAAGTACCGAAATGGAACTCCCGCAGATTCAAGAGGTGCCAGCCAACATTTCGCCAATTTCGTTGCACCGTATCTAAATAATCGGAGTGCAAAAATAGTTGATGCAGTTTCTGTTGCTGCAGAAGGGCTCGGGTACTCTCCGTTAGAAGTTGCCCTGGCTTGGGTACGAGATAGTTACGGTGTAACAAGTTCAATTGTCGGTGCACGTACGGCCGCTCAATTACGAGGAGTACTCTCCGTCGAAGAGATAACTCTTCCCGATCCGGTCCGCGCCGCCCTCGACGAAGTTTCGATTTAAACTCTTTCCAAAAAGTCTTTCAAAACTTGAACGCCAAATTCAAGAGCTGAAATAGGCACGCGCTCATCAACTCCGTGAAAGAGACTAAAGAAATCTAGATCAGCCGGTAATTTTAAAGGGCTAAATCCATAACCTTTTATTCCGAGATCTGACAATGCTTTATTGTCAGTGCCGCCACTCATAAGATAAGGCACGACAATACCTTCAGGATCATATTTTTTAATCGATGAAACCATTGCTTCAACTAGAGGTCCTTCAAAATCAACTTCCAAAGCCTTATCGCGAACTTGAACACTGACTTCTATTTCAGGTCCAACTATTTTTTTAATTGTTTCTATTAATTCGTCTTCAAAACCTGGTAGAAAACGTCCATCGATTATTGCGGTTGCCTGCTGTGGGATTACATTTGCTTTATAACCAGCAGCCAACTGGGTTGGATTGGCGGTATTCTGGATTGTGGCACCCAACATCTTCGCCGCCCCACCTAAGTGTTTTAAAA
>CAWULH010000073.1:0-3734 GCA_963923215.1 uncultured bacterium | reverse complement strand
CAGGTGATAATTGCAAAATTCAAAATTATGCACTTCTTTACGAACCCGCAAAATTAGGTAATGGCGTATTTATTGGCCCGGCTGCAGTTCTAACAAATGATGAATTTCCAAGAGCGGTAAATCCTGATGGAACTTTAAAAAATGGTTCAGATTGGGATGCGGTAGGAGTTGAAATTGGTGATGGCGCTTCAATAGGAGCAAGAGCAGTTTGTATCGCTCCGGTAAAGATTGGGGCTTGGTCATTGGTTGCAGCAGGTGCGGTCGTTACTAAAGATGTTCCAGATTTTGCCCTTGTGGCGGGCGTCCCAGCAAAAAGAATTCGATGGGTGGGTCGTGCCGGCAAACCATTGGAAGATATTGGAGATAATCGCTTCCGTTGCCCAGTCACTGGTGCGACATTCAAACAGAGTGGTGAAGTTCTAACAGAGGAAAGTAGTAAATGATTCCAGCGGCAAAACCTTTAATTGGGGATGATGAGCGCGCGGCAGTAGATAAAGTTCTTCGTTCTGGAATGTTGGCGCAAGGTCCTGAAGTTGCTGCTTTTGAAGAAGAGTTTTCTAAATTTGTTGGTGGGCGACATTGCGTTGCTATGAATTCTGGAACTTCGGCACTTCATCTTGGATTTATCGCCGGAGGAATTAAGCCGGGCGATGAAGTAATCGTGCCTTCTTTCTCTTTTGCTGCAACTGCAAACTCGGTCGTGCTTGCCGGAGGTGTACCAGTTTTTGCTGATATTGATCCAAAAACTTTTAATATCGATCCAAATCACGTTGAAAAATTAATTACTAAAAAGACAAAGGCAATAATGCCGGTTCATTTATATGGCCATATTGCTCCAATGAATGAAATAAATGCGATTGCAGAAAAACATAATTTGATTGTTTTTGAAGACGCTGCCCAAGGCCATCTTGCATCTTTGGATGGGAAAAACTCAGGTGAATTTAGTTCTGTTGCCTCTTTCTCCTTTTACCCTACTAAGAATATGACTTCTGGCGAAGGTGGAATGTGTGTTACTGACTCCCCTGACATTGCCCGTATGTTAAAACTCCTTCGAAATCAAGGCCAAGAAATTCGTTACAAAAATGAGGTTGTTGGCTTCAATACGAGAATGACAGATATTCATGCTGCCATCGGCCGAGTTCAACTAGCCAAGCTCCCTGGCTGGACCAAAAAACGTCAAGAGAATGCGGCATTCTTAAGTGCAAACTTAAAAAATGTAGTTGTTCCGTATATCGCCCCAGGAACAACTCATTCTTATCACCAATACACAATTCTCATTCCTGGAAAAGACGCTAATAAGCGTGATGAATTTATGAGACGAATTGGAGAAAAAGGTGTTGGATCTGGTGTCTACTATCCAACTCCAATTCATCGACTCCCTTCTTTTAACTTAGATATTCATCTTCCGGTCACTGAAGAAATTATTACTGAATGCGTATCTCTTCCGGTATATCCAACCCTCACCCAAGATGAATTAAATACAATCGTTTCTGTCGTAAATGAAGTGGCTGCGAGTCTTTAATGAGTAAGAAACTTCGAGCAGGACTTGTTGGCTTAGGAATGATGGGAAGACATCATGCCCGCATTCTTAGCTCACTTGATGGAGTGGAGTTAGTTGCAGTTTCCGATCCTGGTGGAGATCCACATGGCGTTGCTGGTGGACGTGAGGTACTAAAGAGTGTTTCAGATTTAATTAAAGTTGGCGTTGATTACGCAATGATCGCCGCACCTACTGCTTATCATGAAGAACTCGCGCTGCAGTTGGCCGATGCCGGAATCCATACATTGGTAGAGAAACCACTTGCAGTTGATACGCCTTCTGCTATGAAAATTTATGAAGCATTTAAATCAAAAGGGTTGGTGGGAGCAGTTGGACATATTGAGCGTTACAACCCAGCTCTGCAGCAATTGAGATTACGTTTAGATTCAGGTGAACTTGGCAGTGTCTATCAAATTACAACACGTAGGCAGGGACCGTTTCCGGCTCGCATTGCTGATGTTGGAGTAATTAAAGATTTAGCCACCCACGATATCGATTCCACATCCTGGGTCGCTCGCGCAAAATATAAATCGGTATCTGCCAGAACTGCGCACAAATCTGGGCGTGAACATGAAGATATGGTGGCTGCAGTCTGCGATTTAGATAATGGAATTATTACAAATCATTTAGTTAATTGGTTAACACCGTTTAAAGAGCGTTTAACTATTGTAACTGGAGAAAAAGGCGCATTTGTTGCAGATACCTTGACGGCAGATTTAACTTTCTATGCCAATGCCTCAATTCCAACGCAATGGGATAACGTTGCAACCTTTCGTGGGGTAAGTGAAGGCGATGTAGTGAGATTTGCATTTGCAAAACCAGAACCTTTGCGGACCGAACATGAAGCGTTTCGAGATGCAGTTCTTGGAGTAGCAGGTGGAATCGACCGAATTGTCACAATGGAAGAAGGACTCGCAACTGTTGCTGTAGCGAGTGCAATGCTTGAAAGTGCTAAACGTAAGGAAAACGTTAATTTATGAAAATTTCTTTAGTAGCCCTTGGAAAAATTGGACTTCCGCTTGCAGTTCAATTTGCGATGAAGGGCCACCATGTAATTGGTTGCGATGTTAACCAGAAAACGGTTGATCTAGTCAATCAAGGAGTTGAGCCTTTTCCAGGTGAGGCTCATTTGGGTGAATATTTAAAAAAGGTCGTTGCTTCCGGACACTTAAAGGCAACGACAGATACGACGGCAGCTGTTGCAGAATCTGATGCGGTAGTAGTAGTCGTTCCACTTTTTGTTGATAAAGATGGTGTTCCAGATTTTGGTTGGATGGACGATGCAACTACGAAAATTGGTGCAGGTTTAAAGAAAGGAACATTGGTCTCGTATGAGACCACTCTCCCAGTTGGTACAACTCGTAATCGGTTTGCTCCCGCTCTTGAAGCAGGTTCTGGTCTTAAAGCAGGCTCTGATTTTCATTTAGTATTTTCACCTGAACGTGTTTTAACGGGAAGAGTATTTGCAGATTTACGTAAATATCCAAAATTAGTTGGTGGAATAAATACAGAATCTACAAAAGCTGGGGTTGATTTTTATAATTCAGTTTTAGATTTTGATAAACGGGAAGATTTAAAAGAACCAAATGGTGTCTGGGATCTGGGCACTTGTGAAGCAAGTGAGATGGCAAAGTTGGCGGAGACTACCTACAGAGATGTAAATATTGCACTTGCAAATCAGTTTGCAAAGTTTGCGGAGACTGCGAATATAGATATTGCCAAAGTAATCGCCGCATCAAACTCACAGCCTTACAGCCATATTCATCAACCAGGTATTGCCGTTGGTGGCCACTGCATTCCAATCTATCCAAGATTTTATCTTTGGAATGATCCGCAAGCGACTGTTGTTCGAGCGGCACGAGAGGCCAATGCAGGAATGCCAGAACATGCAGTCACATTACTAAATTCCGAACTTGGATCTTTAACAGGTAAGAAAGTTGCAGTATTAGGTATTTCCTATAGAGGTGGCGTAAAAGAATCTGCATTTTCCGGAGTATTTCCAACTGTCGCTGCTCTGAAATCTGCCGGTGCCACAGTTTTAGTTAATGATCCGATGTATACAGATGAAGAAATTAAAAATCTAGGTTTTGAAGTATTTAAATTTGGTGTGAATGTGGATGGCGTAATTCTCCAAGCAGACCATTTAGAATATAAGGAATTGTCTGCTAAAGACTTTCCAGGGGTTAAATGTATT